>CAMYJJ010000005.1 GCA_947258735.1 Thermodesulfovibrionia bacterium
AGAGGATTACAGGGCCAGGAAGGAAAATCATGTTAATTATGCTTTAAGTTCTGTTCTATTAAAAAATCTATCTAAAATACCGCAGTTTTTCATAAGATAAGATTACGGGTTAGGGATTAAGAAATAGGGATTAGGGATTAAGGATTAAGGAGTAAGGAGTAAGGAGTAGGTGGGGGATTCAATATAAAGGAGGGGACATGCATTGGAAGAAGTTAGAGGTATGGAAAAAATCTCATGAGTTGGTTTTGGAAGCTTACAATGTTACATCGGGCTTTCCAGCTACAGAACGTTATGGATTGATTGATCAGATCAGAAGGGCTTCTTACTCAGTCCCTGCAAATATAGTCGAGGGGCAATCAAGAAACACAACTAAGGAATATCTTTCTTTTCTATATAATGCACGCGGATCAGTTGAGGAAGTGAGATACTTTTTATTGCTGTCCAAAGAATTAGGCTACATTCATGAACACGTAGCCGAGCATTTAGAATTAAAATATGAAACTGTAAGCAAGATGCTTAACGGACTAATGAAATCTCTTAAAACATAATCCTTAATCCCTAATCCTTTACTCCTTAAACATGATTGAATTTAATGCTAACTTCTCTTCGTGCTTGCCCTTAATATCTTCAGGTTCTCGATAAAAACCCCGATTAAAGCAACTACTATACAATAAATCAATAACATCAGCCATCCCGAGTATTCCATTAATATTTTTGCTATTAATGACAAGAAAACAGGAATAAGGATTCGGGATTAAGGATTAGGCAGGGAATACAATGGAAGAAGTTAGAGATGCGAGGGTTAAGAACCTCATAAAAAAATAACTGTGTTACAATATGCAGTATCATGAATTATAAGGGTAAAAAAGACAAAAGAACACTTTCTTCAAAAGAGAAGAAGCATCTAATTGACAAGGCAACCGCTGTCCTGCAGACGAAGGAATATATTGTATTTGCTTATGTATTTGGCTCTTTTGCAGCCGAAAAAAGCTTTCACGATATAGATATAGGAATCTTTATCCATGATGAGAAATTCAAATCTCAGCTCGCTTTGGAAATGGAAATGGAAGGGGAAATGGAAAAGACCCTGAGTTTCCCTGTGGATGTGAGAGTTATTAATAACGCCCCGGTGTCTTTTACTTATAATGTGTTAAAAAGCGGAGCTGTTATTGTAGACAATAATATCTCGCTGAGGGCTGACTTTGAGGGATTGACATGCAAAAAATATTTTGATTACAAACACCTCAGGGACGAATATTTAAGGGAGATCGTAAATGCCCCAATTTAATCCTGATAAAGTAACACGGCTGGTCTCTGAAATGCGCAAGGCTGTAACTCGGTTAAAGTCTCTCAAATCTCTTGATAAAGAAGTATTTATGAATGATCCCGATAAGATAAGCAGTGCAAAATACAATTTTGTCATTGCGATTGAAACTGCCATTGATATCTGTAATCATACTATATCTCAGAATGGCTATCGGGTCCCCGAGGGTTATGCAGACACATTTCAGGTAATGGGAGAGCAGGGCGTATTTAATGCTGACTTTGTCAGTCGTTTGCAAGACATGGCTAAATTTCGTAACCGGTTAATTCATTTATATATGGCAGTAGATGATGAACTGGTATATGACATTCTCCAATCAAAGCTTAATGATTTCAAATCGTTCCTCGATGCTGTAGCGGTTTTTCTGAAACTGGAGAATATCTAGGTCACTGCTTACCCCTGAATTAAAACATTATCCTTAAATATGATCATCCACAGACTTAAAAAAAGCAATAAGGAGTTGGGACAATTAGATCAGGGACACATTCTGAATGGATGTGTCCCTGATTTATTTTTATCTTCGGGTTTAATACCCGTGGCATGCTGCTTTTGTTATTCTCGAGAAAGCGGGTATCCAGGGATGTAAAGTGCTACGCAGTTTCTGGATTCCCGATTAACAGACCTCGGGAATGACTTCTGTTGATACCCCGTAACTTGCAGGCTGTCCGACAATTGTCATCCTGAACTTGTTTCAGGATCTCAGCTTTATGCAACACGTTGAAACTAAGAGATTCTGAAATAAATTCAGAATGACACGGAAGCCGATTGCCGAACAGCCTGTTAGCTGAGGGGTAGTTCATTATTTTCTTGTTGTCGATCTTAATATTTTCAGGTTCTCGATAAAGACCCCGATGAGTGCAATTGAAATACAAAAAATTACTAACATCAGCCATCCATCATAGGTATAGAGTATAAAGGCAATACATGACATCAGGGCTGATAAGACCCAGATTGTTTTTACCACACGGTTTAACGTGATGCCTGATCTTTTCATAAGGTGATGCAGATGTGTCCTGTCACCTCTGAATGGGTGTCTCCCGTTTATGATTCTGATAAATAATACCCTGACCGTATCGAATATCGGTATACCAAGGACAATAACCGGAATCATGGGATTGATTGTCCCGTCTCCTTGGGTAAGCATTATGGCCAGCATGGCAAGGGAGAAGCCCAGGAACAGGCTCCCCGAATCGCCCATGAAAATTCTTGCCTTCGGATAGTTATATCTGAACAGCCCGAGTGTGGCCCCGAGACTGGCGATGCTGAGCATCAGCACTGTTTCATTACCGCTGATGTATCCAAATATTGCAAATGCAATAAAAGCGATTGATGATACGCCGCAGGCCAGTCCATTGAGTCCGTCAATAAGATTAATTGCATTCACAACACCAAATACCGCAAATATCGTAAAAGGGATGCCCCACATCCCCAAGGCTATCTCTCCATAGCCAAAAAGATCCCCAAGATGAGTAATCCATACTCCTCCTCCATACTTCATTATAAACGTTGCTGCTATGGTAAATACGAGCTTTACTTTCCAGTCGGCGCCTCTGATGTCATCAATAATACCGAGCAGGAGCATTAAAGAGGATGCGAGCAGGTAAGAACCGATCACTCTGTCAATGGGGAATATAATGGGTGAAATAATCAGGACCCCTGATGCTATCGCAATGCCGCCCAGTTTGGGAGTTGGATACCGGTGAGTATGTCTTCGTCCGGGAACGGCAACAGCTCCTCTGTTATGAGCAAAAGAGGTAATTAACGGAACGATTGAAAACGATGTAATAAATGCAGCAAAAAAAATAATATATGTCATTAATTCATTTCTTTTTAAATGATTTATGATACTTGCCAAATTATATCATAAGGATAATGGAAATAGCAGATGTCATCGGAACGCATGGTATGCATCCAGCTTGTCCTTTGATTCCCATTGCACTTTGCTAACAGCACTGGCATCGTATGTTCTGTCATTCCGGCAGTACTTTAGCCGGAATCCAGTCTATTAAGAATGGTGCAATTCGATAGATCCTGAATCAAGCCTGCCTGTCGGCAGACAGGTTCAGGATGACAATGCGATATTACCTTTATGCAAAAAAGATAAGATTCTGAAATAAATTCAGAATGACAAATTTAGCATTTCAGGTATTTTGACACAATCTTAATGCGGCAATGGCCAGTTACTTGATTATTGCAACTATTTTGGAAATGGGCCTTATTTTATAAAAGAAGTACTGCCTCCGCGGCGGCTGTCTCCCCATCCCTGCATCCTGCTGTTTACGCAGTGCACGCCGCCAAAATACATGTCCTTGACATCCCAGACATTTACATCGTAATGCTTTCTCATCTTGTTGATCAGGTCTTCAGGATAACCGGGTTCTACCTGGATAATATTATCTTCAAAATGAACCCGAGGTGATTCAATTGCCTCTTCGAGAGAAAGAGAAAAATCAATAAGATTGATCAGGGTCTGAAGAATAGCGGTCCGTATCCTCTTGCTGCCTCCACTGCCCAGGGCGCAGTCAACCTTCCCGTCTTTCATGACAATCGTCGGGATCATCATGGAAGAGACCCGTTTGCCCGGGGGCGATGAATGAAAACCCTCAGGATGGAGATCATCTTCACCCATCATATTGTTCATCATGATTCCTGTTCCGGGGATATAACATCCTGAACCGGAACCGTTTGAATTCGTCATGGATGCAGCATTGCCCTGCTCATCAATCACACTTATGTGTGTTGTCCCTTTGGTGGAGACAGGGACCTTATCAGAAATGTTTTTTAAAAATGACTCAACCATAGGTGATGAGATAGAATTAATCAGAGGATAAAAAATGAGGCTGCTGTCTTTCTGAGGATTAAACCGGGACATCTCTTTCATAAGCTCTATAAGGGGAACAAGATAGTTCTCTGAATCTGAAGAGAGTGTTCCCATGTCAATTTTCTCAAGGAGGTACAGCCCCAGAGCAAGCAGGACACCTCCGGTGGATGGGGGAGGATTGGTGAGTATCTCTCTGTCTCTGTATTTTATCCGTAATGGTTCTCTCTCAAAGACCGTATACTCATTCAGGTCTTCCACAGTGAGCATCCCTTTATGCCTGCTCATTTCCACCGCAAGACGCTCTGCCATATGGCCGCTGTAGAAATCAGAGTTGTCCTGTGCAAGGCCTTTCAGAAAATCCTTTAACTCGGGATTAAACAGCCGACCCCCCAGCCTGGCATACCTGCCATTGATTAAATATATTTCTTTCCCATACTCTGAAGCCGTCATGATAGGTTCAAGCAGTTTGAGAAATATTTCCTGACGTTTATTAATTTCAACTCCTTCTTCCAGATACGAAAGGGCAGGGGCCAGGATGTTGTTCAATGGAAGTGTTGATAATGTATTATGAACATGAAGCAGTCCCTTGAGCATACCCGGCACTGCAACTGATGCATAGCCTGTATGAAAGATCTGGGTGCATCCGGGAAACCTGATCGGAACAGCATGCATTTCAGGAGTGACGTGTGAGTTCAGGCCGTGTCCGGGAGTGTTTACAAAAAAATCAAATAACGTGTCTTTTTTTTCTTTTTCAGAATGGGTAAGAAGAAAACCACCGCCGCCAAAACTGGTAAGGGATGGTTCGGCAACAACAGAGGCAAAGCCCGCTGCCAGAACAGCATCAAATGCATTGCCTCCGTGGGAAAACATCTCTGATGCAGCCTGGGAGGTCAGGGGATGTCCTGATGAGACAACCCCTCTCATGGATTAAAAAGACCCTGTATGGTCCTGATCATCTCCGGAAAGCTCTTGCCTTCCTCCTGATACAGTCTCTTCTGAATATGTGCTCCTGTTGACCGTTCCAGTATTTCCGGGATCTGGTCCAGGTAATCAGTTGATTTGAGGTCTTCTGATATGGGCTTTACATGCCGGTACAGACTGATGGCTGCTTCCCTGAAGGTAAATTTATTGCCAAAGAAGGGATCAACATATGACCCGTCCAGTCCGTATCGTGCAGCCTGCCATTTATTTGACCTCAATACCTGCAAATGAGGTTCGGGATTTTCATACTGATCGGCAAGTGCAATGACAAGGGCCTGCACCAGGGCCACAACAGCAAGTATATCTCTCATGGAGTAGGGGAGATCACATATCCTTATTTCGATCGTGCCAAAGTCCGGGTGCGGCCGTACGTCCCACCAGATGTCCTTTACAGACTCAATGATACCGCTTTTCCTCAAAAGTGCCATGAGCGTTTCATACTCTTCCCAGTCATCAAGTGAATCGGGCATTCCTGCAAGGGGCAGTGCATCAAACAGTTTGGCTCTGTATGACAGTAATCCCGTATCAAGTGTTTCATAAAATGGAGAGGATGTCGTAAGGGCCAGCAGAATCGGGAGGTATATCCTCAGGTTGTTATTTATCTTGATTACCTTTTCTTCATCATCTACCCCGATATGGACATGCAGTCCCTGACTGATAAATCTCCTGCCTACCAGCTGAAGTTCATTCATGATCCGCTCATATCGGGGATGGGGAGCTACGGTCTGTTCAGACCCTTTTGAAAACGGATGAAGACTTGTCGCGTATAATGTAGCTCCCAGCTCTTCAGTAATTTCATCGAGATGTGCATAGGTTGCAAGTAAATCCTTCTCGACATCTGCAACTGTTGAACAGATCCCGGTATTTATCTCCACCATCGACTGGATAAACTCGGGCTTTATCTTTTCCCTGAATACCGGTGAAACACGGTCAAGGATCTCCTGCCCCAGCGACGTAAGCTCGTATGTCTCAGCATCGAGAATCTGTATTTCCAGTTCCACCCCTATCGTTGGATCAGGGGACCTGTTAAAATCAATTCTTTCCATACATAATTATTTCTTGCTCAGCTTTTTAATTGAATGCAGTACCAGTTCAGAAAGGTACGCTGCTCCCACCCTGAGTACCTCTTCATCAAAATCAAATCCCGGGCTATGGGAGGAAATCCTGTCATGGCCGTCTTTGGCAGCGCCAAACCTGACAAAACAGCCCGGGACCTGTTGTACGTAATAAGAGAAATCCTCGCCTCCCAGACTCGGGTACGGGAGTGCAATGAGCGCATTCTTTCCGAGCAGCTTATGAGCTACCTGCTGTGCTATATCACAGGAGGAATCCTGATTTATGATAGGAGGGTACCCCGGCTTAAAGGATACTTTTATATCAGCGTCATAATGTATTGATAATGATGAAGCCATCTTCCTGATTTTATCAGTGATCTGGGCCCTGACTGATTCATCGGTTGTTCTGATTGTTCCTTTTAACACCGCTTTTTCAGCGACTGCGTTATTAACTGATCCGGCCCTTAAATACCCTATCGTTATGACAGCCGGGTGGATAGGGTCAATTTCCCTCGAAATAATGGTCTGAATATTAAGTACAATTCTGCTTGAAATAATGACGGCATCGATCGTTTCATGCGGTCGTGCAGCATGTCCGCCTTCCCCTTTAACCCTGATGTCAAAGGCATCGGTATACGCTGTGTGTATTCCTCTTTTAATACCGATTTCACCTACCTGGTGGCTCCTTTCGATATGCCCTCCAAAGATCATATCCACGCCATCGAGCACTCCCTCTTCAATCATGGGCTTTGCGCCGCCTTCCCCTTCCTCGGCCGGCTGGAAAATGAGCACTACATTGCCGGCAGGTTTATGTTGCATCAGAATTGCAGCAGCTCCCAGCAGCATGGCGATATGACCGTCATGGCCGCATGCATGCATGATACCCGTATTCTGTGAAGAAAAAGGCAGCCCCGTATCTTCTGTAATAGGGAGCGCGTCCATGTCAGCCCGCAGGGCAATGGTAGGTGCATTCTTATTTTTAGTAATTCTGCCGACAACCCCTGTCCCTGCTATCCCTTTTTTAAACCTGATCCCAAGCTCTTTCAGCTTGCTGCAGATAAATTCGGAAGTCTTCTCTTCTTTAAATGCCAGCTCAGGATATTGATGGACCGCTCTTCTTATATCTACCATCCATTCAAACAGCTCGTCATTTACAATTTTCTTCACTTTATTCATATGGCAATCGGCCTGGAACATATTTTGACTGTTTCAATATGCTGTCTCATGTATTGATTATACTCCATATCTTTCACTATTTTGAATAACGCCAGGAAGTTCCGGGAAAATGGAATAAATTACCGGAGGATTGAAATATGGATGTAACTAATTTAACATGCATTGAACGGCTTTCATGTTTAATGCTATAATGAATACGTTTAGAATCCATGTATATCCATCAGGAGAGCCCCAATGAGTAACAGTGACAAACACAATGAAGGTTTAAACCGCAAGATTACGAGAAGGGACCTGATTGCACTGGGACTGGTAACAGCTGCTTCTGCGCTCCTTCCTTTTAAAGCGTATGCTGGTTCAGAACCAGGACCGGTTCCGAAAGAGCTGCTGTTTTACAATATGTATACTGATGAACATATGAAGATAGTCTACTGGAGAGACGGCATGTACCTGCCTGATGCACTGGCAGACATCAATCATATATTCCGGGACATCCGCACAGGGAAGGAAAGAGACATCGACATAAACCTCGTAGATCTGTTATTTGATATTAAGACCAGGATCAGGAGTAAAGAGCCTTACTGCATCATATCAGGGTACCGCACTCCTAAATCCAATGCTCTCCTGAGTAAAAGGAAAAAAGGTGTGGCACGGAAAAGTCTCCACATGTTTGGCAAGGCCGTTGATATCAGAATTCCCGGATACAGCCTCAAGGGAATCAGAAGGGTCGCAATGAAGCATCGGGCAGGGGGTGTTGGTTATTATCCCCGGTCAAAGTTTGTCCATCTCGATGTCGGGGAAGTGCGCTACTGGCGGGGGTAATTCTTAAAATGACAAATGTCAAAGCTCAAATACCAAATGAATGTATATTAATTTAAATTAAAATAAGAAAAACGATGACAGGTATTGAATACAGGTTTTAAATTGACATTAAGTCATTAGGAGTTCAATTGACATTTGGGATTTGAAATTTGACATTAATCTGTCATCTCTTATCCGTTGCCGATTTCTTTTTTACCATCTTCCTGTTCGATTTTCTTTTCAACAGGAGGACTCTTTAACAGGACCAGTTCCTGCTGGGCCTGGCTGACCTGACCTTCAATGGCAGCGCCTCTGGCAATTGATATGCTTTCCCTGTAAAACAGTTCCCCCTTGCCCTTTGCATCCGGCCCTATTTCGATCTCTTTACCTTCCAGTTTTCCGGTAAACTCCCCGTTGATGTATATTGTGCCTTCTGAGACGATTTCATTACCGTTAAACGTTCCGGTGATGCGCACATCACTTCCGGCGCTGATGTTACCACGAAGCATTGAGCCTTCCAGATCAACTTTCCCGCCTTTTGTCTCGATGTCTCCGCTGCAGCTGCCCTTAATAACAATGTTTGAGTCAGTTTTTGAAATTATGTTGCCTTCAATATCTCCGTTTAATTCCAGGTCACAGGTAACATTGATATCACCAATGAGTTTATTGCCCTTTAATATAGTATTGGAAGCCTTGCCAATGAGCTCTTTTGGTTTGGACGTCTGAACATCCCCGATGCCTTCATCTTCAACGGACGTGTCTCTTTTTTTAAACATATGTTCCCCCAGTTATTGAAAGTTACAAAGACAGATTTTGCTGATTAATATATCCACAGGAGTTTTCTGAATATCCATCCTGAGTCACCAAATTCATCAATGACCTTTACCCAGGGAGGCTGCATCTTTACTACTTTAAAGGAGTCATATTTTAAAGCCGGACTCATCGGTATTTTGCTGTATTTCTCGCCCGGCCCTTTCCTGACATTTGCTTTATCAACCTTTACAACTGCACAGTTATATTCGCTCGTAACCAGTTTGCTGTATACCCAGTGGACATCACCGTCAACATCATTGACTTTGTACCAGTTTCCTTTTGAGGCAAGCTTTTTAAATGGCATGTATTTAAAAACTTCCCATGTCTTTTCAAACTTGGTCCCGGGGCCGCTTCTCAGGTTTGCTTCGGGAACTTTGACGCATAACGCATAGGAATTATTCGATAAAATAATTGTTAAGAAAACCAGCATAGACAAAAACAGTATTTTTTTCATAAAAACCTCCTCGCACAATACTCTAAATGTTTTATAATTTTTTTGCAATAAATTGCAAGATGTACTCCTGACAAAGATACGCAGTAATGAATAATATTTGTGGGTTACCATTACGCATACATGATAGGATGCAGATATGAACAAATTATATAGATAAATTATTACTCATATTGATATACTTATGAATCATATTGAAGCAAAGGGCATATTTCATATGAGATTTCCATCACCTGGCTTATGATGCTAACAATACACATTAGTTCTCATTAATGAGTTACTGTCACAATTTCAGAAAATACGAAAAATGTTAACAGGACACCTGTATCCATCATATATGGAGGGGAGATGAGAAAACGTCAGAAAGTGGTTTTGCTCATGTATATGTATGCTGTTATTTTTTTTGGTTTTATCTATGTCCCGTATATGAAACACTTTCCTGACGGAGTGAAGAGATTTGTGGGACATCATTTCCGGCTAAGGCTTTTTGCAATAACACCATGGGAGAAGACAGTCTGGGGTGCTGTCACTATTGATGCCAACCTGATTATTGCTGAGCTTCTTGCAATCACTGCGGTTACGATAGTTATTTTTCTGCTGTTTAAAGCTGAATCGTGATACAAAGTTAAGGCTTTCAATCAACAATCATAATCAGAACCGGTACAACAAAAACCAGCCAGACCGATACCTCAAACACTATCGAAGAAGCTTTAGATATTCTTTTTTTCATTTTATTCCTCCTTTATTACAAAATGCACTATAGTTGATTTTATAATCAGTAATTAATATAGCAATATGTATTCCCGCGCAACAGCATTACTGCTGATGAACTGTTAATCTATATTAATCATAAGGTTATGGGCTATATACCAGTTGACGCGAAGTTTGTACACAGCGTATATCCGATACATTGCACATAACTGTGCCACCCCGCATATGACATGATACAATCCAAATTGAAACACGGAGTGTATGTAAGGACAATGTTTAGTGAACAGTCTGCCTGAATCTTTTAACCAGACTCTATATTTTTATTTGATTCAAAGAAGAAGTTGCAAAAGAAGAGGGCTTACGGAGGTCCGTAAGCCCTTGATTTTAATTGGTAGCGGGGACAGGATTTGAACCTGCGACCTTCGGGTTATGAGCCCGACGAGCTACCAGACTGCTCCACCCCGCGAACTATATAAGATACGTTAGATTTGGTTGAAAAGTCAAATCAGATTAAATATCAAATGTCAAAATCCCAATGTCAAATAAAATCCTAATATTCAATACCAAAAAAAAGATGTCCCTGCCATGAATTAACTTATTTTATCTTAAGGCCTTTGATATTCAATTGACATGTAAGCTTTGAAACTGGTCATTCGAGGTGGCAGCAGGTTATGCATTGTGTACCGGTATGATAAGTAAGAATGTTTGCTTGTGCAAGTAGTTATTTCATCTCTTTTTTTATGACTTCTGCAATATCATTGGCCATTTCTGATATGCCATCCATATTATCACCCTCAATCATGACCCTGATCTTGGGCTCTGTACCGGAAGCCCTCACGAGTATTCGTCCATTGTTCAGCTTCTTATTAGCTTTTTTAATTGCTGTTTTTATCTTTGGATAGTCATTTATGTCCCTGACTTTTTTGACTGTCACGTTAACGAGAATCTGAGGATATATGGGAATATATGATGCAAACTCTGACAGGGTTTTGCCTCTTCTGCTCATGATCGACAGGACCTGCAGGGCTGTGATCGGACCGTCACCCGTTGTATTGTGGTCGAGTAATATTATATGACCTGACTGTTCACCTCCCAGGTTGCAGCCCCGCTTCACCATCTCTTCAACGACATACCTGTCCCCCACATCTGTCCTTCTCAGCTTTATTCCCGCCTTCTTCAGAAACAGTTCAAACCCGATATTACTCATGACCGTGGCAACCACGGTATTCCCCGTAAGGGTACCCTCTTTCTTCATGTCCATTGCACAAATTGCCATGATCTTATCGCCGTCAATTATTTCACCTTTTTCATCGCACAGGATTGTTCTGTCCGCGTCTCCGTCATGTGCTATTCCGATATGGGCTTTATGTTCCAGCACAGCCTGCTGCATGGCTTCAGGATGTGAGGTGCCGCAATTTTCATTAATGTTTAATCCATCGGGATTGTCATTAATGGCGATGACACTGGCACCAAGCTCACGCAGAACAGATGGAGTGATTTTATACGCTGAGCCGTTGCTGCAATCTACGACGACCTTCATTCCCTCAAGGGTACGCCCTTTTGGAAATGTAGATTTAATATGTTCTATATACCTGCCGGAAGCATCATCAATCCTGTGGGCCTTGCCAATGTCAGCACCTTTGGGTCTTATTTTTTCGAGCCGGGCAGAGAACATGGTCTTTTCTATCTCAGCCTCGGTGCTGTCAGGGAGTTTAAATCCGTCAGAAGAGAAAAACTTGATTCCATTATCATCATACGGGTTATGAGAAGCTGAAATAACGACTCCTGCGTCCACCCTCAGGCTTCTGGAAACAAAAGCTATTCCGGGAGTCGGCATGGGACCGACCAGTTCAACGTTCATGCCCATTGAGCATATGCCTGATGTAAGCGCACTTTCCAGCATATAGCCGGACAGCCTCGTGTCCTTACCAATGAGAATACAGTTGCGCCCGTGTTTTTTCTTCAATACATGTGCAGCGGCCCTCCCCACTTCAAATGCAATCTCGCCGGTCATGGGAGCATGATTGGCTTTCCCGCGTATCCCGTCTGTTCCGAACAGTTTAGTTCTTTTTTTCCTCGTGGTCATTTATTGTCCGTTTCCTGGTTTATTTGTTTAACTGATATGTTAACGTCCACTTTATTAATGCTCTTCCTGATGCTGCCATGCAGCAGATTAAGGTTTGCCTTATATATCAGGTCAGAATTAATATCATTGATATCAATAGGCTCTGTCTTAACTCTTCGGATTTTTCTTATTAAACTTTTAGGACCCTCAATAACAACAGCGTCAGGAGAGGAGATTACGGAGACTATTTCATACCCCTTTTCCGGTTTGCCTACAATATCTGCCTTCACTGTGACGCTCTTGCTCATCTGCTCTTCGATTTTGAGGCTGACGGTCTCAGGGTCTATGTTTCTTATGGTCAGCATTTTTGAAAGTTCTATATTTTCCCTGGAAATGGTAAAAAATGATTTACCGGTTTTAGCTTCACTGAGGTCAATGACGGCATTGACGTCACTCTTTTTCAGGTCCTTCAGGATTCTCTCCTGCCCTTCGATGCTCACGTTGATAGTTTCAGGAAAGTCCACAACCTCAAGCTTAGCGGGAAGATTAATAAAACTCACAGGAATGTCTATTGTCATATCCGCACGACCGCTTAAAATGACAAAGAACCAGAGTATTATTGCCAGAATCAGGGAAGTCAGTTTCAGCCAGATATTAGTGGTTAAAAAATCTTTTATCATCATTTCTTGTCCTGTGTGATAAAGTGCTCAGTCAGGAAGTCCCTCAGAGTGCCCATGTCCACATTCTTTTCGATAGTACTGCCTATCGCGGTTGTTATGCTGCCTGTTTCTTCAGAAACGATGATCACTACTGAATCAGTCTCTTCTGTAAGACCAATGCCGGCCCTGTGTCTTGTGCCAAACGCCTTTGAGATATCGGCACTTAATGTGAGAGGCAGAAAACAGCCTGCAGCAACAACACGATTACCCCTGATAATTACTGCTCCGTCATGCATCGGAGAGCTCGGGTGAAATATGCTTAACAGCAGCTCATGTGTGACCTTGGCGTCAAGCGGGGTACCCATCTCTATAAAATCATTAAGACTGGTCTCCTTTTCAATAACGATAAGTGCGCCGATCTGTCTGCTGGACAGCGCAATAGATGCCCTGACCACTTCTTCAATGGATCTCATCTCCTCTGCTGAAGCAAAGGACGGTAAAAACCGTGCCTCTCCCATCTGCGCAAGGGTCTTTCTTATTTCCGGTTGAAATAGAATTATCACGGCAAGGACAATCTGTGCCCACAGGCTCTGAATGATCCAGTCAATCGTATATAATCCCAGGTACTTTGAAAAAAGCAGTGCCACAAAAAGCACGCCGATACCGATAAGCATCTGGGCTGCTTTTGTCCCTTTTAAAATTAACAGGACCCTGTACAGTATGGTCGCAACAAGAAGAATATCAAGGATATCCTGCCATCGTATGAGCTTGATGATTTCCATGGCTGGAAAATATTATAGCAGGTTTACTGATATTATTAAGGAGTAAACACCGGTGTTGCTACAGCAAATAATGAGTTCCGTACACATATATAAAATGACCGTTGATTTCCAGCTCTTCTTCTTTCCAGCCTTCCGGGAGCGGCCAGTATGGCTGGGCATCTTTCAACGCCCTCATGGCTGATTCATCAAGATCCCGGTAGCCTGATGTCCTGATGAGCTCTACTTTTCCCAGTGTTCCATCTCTTTTTATTGAGAATTGAATATAGAGATCTCCTGATCTGCCCATTCTGGCTGCCTCTCCTGAATAGTTCCACATATGTTCGATTTTATCCCTGAGCAGCCTCATATATCCCCTGTTCTTAAATTCAGGTGCTTCAAAAGTCAGGCCTTTGTTCTGCGCAGCTCCTTTGCCGGCATATTTTTCTATTGTCTTTCTGTCAAACAATGCAGAAGGAGGGATGGTTGTAATTGCATCTATCCCAATCCGGGTATTCCCATCTTCTTTTTGTAATTCTGTAACTGGTTTTTTCTCGTTCTCTTTATGAGCCTGTTCTAGTGATGCAATTGCTGAATCTGACAGTGCTAATCTGCTTGTATCCTTGTCTTCGGTACTGGAATATTCATCAAACAATTTATTGGGTTTTATATTCTCATCAGGAGGCCTGTGTTTTTTAATAAGCACCGGTTTATTTGTTTTTTTCTGAACGGGCCTGTTTTTTTGAATTGTCTCCTGCTTAACCGGTTCAAAAGGCGCAATGAGATCAACATCGAATATGTTTTGTGAAGGAATATAAGAAGCAGCGATCATGCTGAACAATAATGCCAAACCCAGATGAAACAATACTGATATTGAAATGTAACTGGTGAAATTCATTTATTCCTGGTAATACATGTATGGACTATTGGAAAAATATTATGTGCCTGTATAGATATTTTACCTTTTTCAGGTCAGGGAAAAAATACGGGGATAAAAAGGAGTATTACATTTTTAAACTAAAAGGCCCATAAAGGAGACTTTTTATCAAAATCTCTTTTTAAGCGGATAAATTTTTTGGTTTATTCTCTGTGTTCAGGCACTTTAACGGTCATGACCGGACAGGGCGCTATCCTAACTACTCTTTCAGCGGTATTTCCGAAAAGGAGTCTCTGAATGCCGACCCTGCCATATGTTCCCATGACGATCATATCAATTTTTTCATCAGATGCAAATTTCAGGATCTCCTCATGAGGGATACCCTTAACTACTTTCTTTTCTACATCAGGGAGTCTTCTGGTCTCTTCTATACAGCATGAACCGATTTCCTTCATTGCCCAGGCATTCATCTCCTTGTACACTTCATCTGTTGATATATGAGGAATATGGGTTCCCACTGCCTTGGTAATATCATACACAACATGCAGTATGAAGAGTTTTGATTTGTAATGCTCTGCAAGGTCCACAGCACAGTGAAGAGCATGCTGTGCCCCATCTGAAAAATCGGTCGGAAATAAAATGCGTTCAACTTTCATAGTAGTCCTCCTTACTTTTATTTTACTATAAAAAAAGGCTGCCGCCTATAAATAAAGTAAAATTCGGTATTAACAATTAAGTGTATATATGATTCTCAGACCGTCAAGAGTGAGGGAGGGATGTACGGAATCAATCTGTTTTATAAGGGGCGAAACCAGCCCGGCATATCCGCCTGTTGCTATAAGAGAAAATGATTTTTTTGTAACAAGACGTATTTCATGTACTATTTTTTCAACAGCGCCGGCATGACCTACCACCAGTCCGGTTAATATATTTTCTCTGGTATCTCTTCCCGGAATATGCTCAGGTGCCTTTATATCTACGAGAGGAAGTCCGGATGTCTTTTCGTTGAGCACCTCAGCTGATATACCAATGCCCGGCATAATTGCACCCCCGAGATAATCTCCATCTTCTGTGATGGTGCACATAGTTGTCGCTGTTCCAAAATCAATAACCATCAGATGACCATTATATAAATTATGGGCAGCAACGGCATTGGCAATCCTGTCTGCGCCAAGTGTCTGAAGGGTATTGTTTTTAAACTGCAGGCCGGTTTTGATTGTATGATCTACAATAAATGGGACGACATTAAATCGTTCTTTGACAATATTAATGATTACTGAAGAACGTTCTTCAACAACAGAGCATATAACTGAAGCTTTAATTGCATGTCTATCGTACCCTTTGATCAGATTCTCAAGGTCTTTTTGATAGTGATCTGCTTTATCCTCCGGGTGCTTCGAATCAATACGTACCGTATTCAGCACTTCTTTATCGTCAGAAATACCCAGAGTCATATTTGAATTTCCTATATCTATTAATAAGAGCATTATGTTTTTATAATGGACACATCACCGGCATGTATAATTTCTTCTCTTCCGTCCGGGAGTCTGATCAGCAATCCTCCATTCTCAGTTATTGCAGCTGCAGTACCGCTTATGATCTGTTCATTTATTTTTACCGAAACTTGCTGACCAATGGTAGAGACGGATTCTGCCCAGGCATTCATCAGCTTCTGTCGGTCCCCTTTCATAAACAGCTTGTAAGATGACTCAAGCTCAGCAAGTATTCCGGCCAGGAGCCCTCTTCTGTTAACAATAGAACCACTTTCAATCATTAATGAAGTTGACAGGGGTCTTATATCATCGGGCAGATTGTCCAGAGTCATGTTAACATTTAGTCCCATTCCCAGGATAAGCATATCAGGTGTACCATGACCGGACTTATATTCTACCAATATGCCCCCTGTCTTTTTTTCGTTTATCTGAATATCATTTGGCCATTTGATGCCTGCGTGTATTCCAGTAACTTTTTTTATTGCACGGACAGCAGAAGCTGCGGCAGAAAGGGACAGGATGGTTGATTCCTGTTGAGCAAAAGGAGGCTGCAGTATAACGCTGAAGTACAGATTGAGGCCGGCAGGGGATATCCACTCTCTCCCCAGTCTTCCCCTGCCTCTGGTCTGGGAATCAGCGATGACAACAATACCTTCAGCATGCTCTCTTGCACGTCCTATCTCAAGTGCTCTGTCATTGGTTGATGTTGTTGTTTCGTAAAAAATGATATCTCTGCCGATGATATCACCTTGAAATATGTCTTTAATGTTTTCCTGAGTAAATTCTGGAAATTTGTTATTGTTATTCATTTCTTAAGAAATAAAAGCATAATAAGTCAGCCATTCCTGCCCTGAATTAAGTATGGGATAAACTCCAGCAGGAAGTTAGTTTTGCGTTTAAAGGATCTGGATTCCCGCCTGCGCGGGAATGACAGCTATCTGGATAGCTTATCAATGTTAATAAAATATTAAGTGCCTGATTCAGGCCGCTATTTTATCCGGCCATTCACATTCCCTGTTAAGAATGCACTCCGGACAAAGAGGTTTTTTTGCCTTACATGTCCTCCTGCCGTGTAATACCATGGCCAGGTTAATAGCTGTCAGTTTTTTTTCGGGAAACTGATGCACCAGCTCTTCCTCTACTTTATCCGGGTTCTTCGAATGGGCAATACCCAGCCTGTTGGAGACCCTTAATACATGGGTGTCGACTCCCATTGTCTGCTTTCCGAAAGCGCTGCCCATAATGACATTGGCTGTCTTTCTGCCGATCCCGGCAAGGCCGGTCAACTCCTCAATAGTGTCCGGGACGTTTCCATTGAAATCCCTGACCAGCTGGTTACAGCACTCCAGTATCATCTTTGCCTTGTTTTTATAAAACCCGGTGGGCCTGATCGCCTGTTCAAAGGTTGTCAATTTTGCTTTGGCATAGTCATCAGCGGTCTTATATTTCTTAAACAGCTGAGCTGTAACTTCATTCACTTTAACATCAGTACACTGGGCGGACAATATGGTTGCGACCAGAAGCTCAAGGGGATTTTTAAAACGGAGCTCAATTTTTGGATCAGGATATTTTTTTAATAAGAGCCGGGAAATTTTTATTGCATTAGCCATATTTTTAAAAAAAGTAGTTAGCAGTCAGTAGTTGATAGTCAGGGGACAGGTTATAAAAACTGATTTATGACCACCAACTGCAAATTACTGCTGCTTCCTCTCTTATCTGTTTATCATTTTGGAACCTGCAACAGAGATTATATCACAGCGCCCGCTGACCATAAAGATCTGATATGTTCAAAGGTTAATAAATTTTTATACTATAATACAGCATAATGATCGCACTTTTATCATCAATGTCTTTTGAGTCGGACCTGCTTCTTTCCCTTCTAAAAAAAGTCAGTGTATCAAAAGCAGCAGGGAAAAAAGCATATAAAGGGAAGCTGTCCGGTTTGGACGTTCTGCTTATTAATACCGGGATAGGCAAGGTCAATGCATCTCACGCCGCAACTGTTGTGGCCGGAAATTATCCTGTAGGTAAGATTATAAATTTAGGAGTGGGCGGGGCTTATTCCGGATCCGGCCTTGGTCCCGGTGAGATTGCTATTGCCACAATGGAAATATTCGGGGATGACGGGGTTTTTACTTCTAAAGGATGGAAAGACATGAAGGAAATCGGGATACCTGTTATTCAAAAAGGGAGAAAGAAATACTATAATGAATTTCTACTGTCCAGGCCGCCCTCGTCTTTATTGAAAGCTCAAGATAATGGAGTTGTAAAGATAAAGTCAGGACCTTTTATAACCGTAGGATCAGCATCCGGGACACAGAAAAGAGCAAGAGAACTTGAAAACAGATTTTGCGGGATTTGTGAAAATATGGAAGGGGCAGCGATTGCCCAAGTATGCACGATGTATGGATTACCCATGATTGAAGTGCGGGGGATCAGTAATATCGTAGGTATCAGGGACAAAAGAAGGTGGAGGTTAAAAGAGGCTTCAGAGAATTGTCAGAAATTTGTTTTGAATCTGCTGAAGAAAGGTTAGTTTATGTTCATTAAGTCCATTAGGTTGTCATGCCGGACTTGATCCGGCATCCAGAACAATCTAAAAAAACGAGATTCCGGCTGAAGAAATGCCGGAATGACATAAAATATCTTCTATTTCAGGAACTCAGTATGATGTTTCATAAGAAGAAATTAATAATTGTAATAGCTGTTGTATTAACGTTCCTTTCTGCCAGCCCCCCTTTTGCCGGGACAGATACAGGAAAGAGTTTTATATGGTCTTTTGAATCAGGGAATAACACCATTTACCTGCTGGGATCAATTCATGTGCTGAATCAGGATTCCTATCCGCTGCCTGATGTGGTTGAGAATATTTATGACTGCTGCAGGAGGATTGTATATGAAACTGACCTTGACAGTATGAATAACACATCAATGCAGGCAAAAATGCTGAGACGGGGCATGTATCCAAAGGGACAGACATTATCAGACAATATATCTCCTGAAACATATGAAATGCTCAGAAAGAAACTGGAGGCATCAGGGTTGCCGATTTTACCGTTTGAGCAGTTCAGGCCCTGGATGGCGGCGCTGACACTGACCGGAGCTGAGATGATACGGCTTGGATTTGATCCAAAGCTTGGTCTGGACCAGCGTTTTTTCTCCAAAGCAAAGCAGGACAATAAAGAACTGATATTTCTTGAGACAAATGAGTTCCAGATGAACCTCTTTGCAGGATTGAGCAGGACACGACAGGAGGCTCTGTTGAAACAGATACTGGTTGAAATCAACATCATTGAGTCAATGTTTACTGAAATGGTCACTGCCTGGAAAAATGGGAGTGTAGAAAAACTTGATTCCATCATGAAAGAGAGCTTCAGGGAGTTTCCGAAACTCCATGAGAGGTTAATTACCAGAAGAAACCGCCGCTGGGTTTCTGAAATTCTAAGCCTTGCCAGGCAGAAAGGGGACCTGCTAGTTGTTGTCGGCGCTGCACACCTTGTCGGGGATAACAGTGTGGTGGATCTGTTAAGAAAAAAGGGATATAAGGTAAAGCAGAACTAATTCATTATCGCCTCTTAGCCTATATGATGAATCAAATACTATGTCAATAAATATAACAAAGGGGAATACAAAAAAGGACGGCAGGGATTTTAGTTTCTGGTTTGTTGGAGCGATTGATAAGTGGTGTGAAGAGAAGAAGATACCTTTTGATAAAGAAAAGTTTGGTCTTCGCAATACAAATGATATAGAAATTAAATGGGGGATGTATAAGAAAGATGATGTGCGTGATGTCTGGGCCGGCAGTTCTGATAAAACAGGAATGAGCATATTGATCAGAGGTGACTTCACTTTTACCTTCAGGGACAAGAGTGATCAAGAAAACAGGACAGAAGTGAGACTTAACAGTGAAGGAGATTATGTTATCTGGCGAGAGGATATGGAGCATACATGGAGAATGGATGAGGATTCAGAGATACTCACGCTTCGATGGTCAGAGCGAGGTAATATTAAAGATAAAAAATAAAATAGCAAAATTAATGAAGTTTTTTTTACTAGTAGTTTTTATTTTATATTTCTAAGTAGTGTTAAATAATTAGAACCTGAGCAATAGAGTACTTCATATTCTTATCTTCTGAAGAAGATAGTTTCGTTAATTTCTTTTCTGCTGCCTTTACCACTTTCTGCTGCAGGATGCCCAAGTGCAATAACAGCCATTAGCTCAAGACTGTCATCTCCATTGACCAGTTCCCTGATCTTGTCTCCGTTTTTTAGAATCTCGCCAAGCCAGACTGCGCCAAGTCCTTCATCATGGATCGTAAGCAGCATATTCTGCAGACAGGACCCGATGGCCTGGGCATCCTTGATTTTGTGATAGCTTGAAGCGTTGTCCAGAAACACGGCTATCAGGACATGTGCGCTTAACACACATGCTGAATAATGAGTTAGTTCCGAAATCTGCTCTTTTATGTCCCGGTCTTTAATAATTGCGAATTTCCATGGCTGGTTGTTCTTGCCGGAAGGGGCCCATGTCCCTGCTTCGATGATTTTATCAATAAGCTCATCAGAAACAGGTGCATCAGTAAACCTTCTGATGCTCCGGCGGGTTTTTATGAGCTCAAATATATTCATATGGGAAAAAGGTTGTTTGTTACTAGTTAAGAGTATCAAATAACTAATAACGATTAACTAATAACCTATGGCCTGTTACCTGCCTTTTCCTTTCTAAACAGCAAATACTCTTTTATAAAATTATCCAGATCTCCGTCCAGCACGGCATTTACATTCCCCGTCTCAAAACCTGTACGGTGGTCCTTGATCAACTGGTAGGGCTGCAATGTATATGACCGTATCTGGCTTCCCCAGGCGATCTCCTTTTTCTCGCCGATCATTTCATCCATTTTGTCTTCCTGTTCCTTCTGCTTCAATGTGAACAGTTTAGCTTTGAGAATTTTCATGGCAGTGGCCCTGTTTTTCAGCTGGGACCGTTCATTTTGACAACTTACAACTGTATTAGTGGGAAAATGGGTAATACGAACAGCTGAATCGGTTTTGTTTACATGCTGTCCGCCCGCACCTGATGCCCTGTACGTGTCGATCCTTATGTCATCATCCTTGACTTCAATTTCTATGTCCTCACTCACTTCAGGATACACAAGCACAGCAGTGAATGATGTATGCCGTCTTTTGTTGGCATCAAAGGGAGATATTCTCACAAGCCGGTGAACACCTGCCTCTCCCTTGAGATAACCGTATGCGTACTGACCGCTTATGGTCATGGTAACGCTTTTTATGCCGGCCTCGTCGCCTGCCATATACTCAATAATTTCAACCTTGAACCCGCTTTTTTCAGCCCACCGCATGTACATTCTCATCAGTATCTGGGCCCAGTCCTGGCTTTCGGTCCCTCCTGCTCCGGGATTGATCGTGAGGATGGCATCGTTTTTATCGGTCTCACCCGAGAGGGTGGTCGTGAGTTCAATATTATCAAGCTTTTCAGCAAGAGCACGTAAAGAACCTTCCGCATCTTCCAGCATGGTTTCTCCGCCTTCTTCTCCGGAGAGTTCAAGCAGCACCGTGAGGTCCTCAAATTTCTGGTCGAGTATTTTTAAGGGTTCGATAGCACTTTCTATTCCGGATTTTTCTTTCAGGAATACCTGGGCCCTGTCCGGTGTGTCCCAGATGCCTTCAGCTACAAGTTCTTTTTGAAGTTCTTCAAGGCGGGTCAGTTTGGAAGGAACATCAAAGAAACCTCCGGAGGGCTTCGATGCGCGGTGCTATATCATTTAATCTGTCTCTGAGTTCATCGCTGGAAATCATTATACTGCTGCCTCCTGTTTATTGTGATTCAAGCATCGTATTATACATAAAAAAGCATCTGACATGCAGAGGCTTCTAAAGATCCAGATAAAAGCAATTAAAATGTAGCTTTAATCAGCGATGCTGAATAGGACATTCCGTCTTTCTGTTTTTTTATCACAGGGGTAGGAATGGCAAATTTTATGTTGTCCTTCTCTATCTCAACCATGCCGGTTGTCTCTGCAATTCCAAATACCAGGCCGCCCAGGGTGCCAACGATAACACCGGATGCCAGTTTCTTTCCAAATTCATCTTCATCTAACAGATAAAATGCACTACCTACAAGAGCACCAATTGCAGCTCCATAGAGCGAATCCCTGAATAATATTTCACCTTGTGTTTCTACGGCAAACGCAGCTCCCTGCAACAGGGTAATGATTGAAAAAGATATAATCAGTATTTTTTTTATCATGCACGCACTCCTTCTGGAAAAATTTAATCAGCTGTTGTATCAGTTACTGTACCTAATTCTTTTTCTCCGGTACAACGGTCTTCCGTATTTTCTTCATTGCCAGCTTCGCCTGTTCAGAGTCAGGGTATTTCGCTATAAGTTTTTCAAGAATTATATCACCGGTCTTTTTGTCTTTCAGGGCATAAAATGCCAGCCCCTGCTTAAGCATGGCGCCGGGTACTTTATCACTTTTCGGATTTTTCTTAAACAGCTCTTCATACGCGAGGATCGCATCTTCATAACTGCCGTCTTTATAATAGCTTTCAGCTATCCAGAAGCGGGAATTATCTGAATAATCATTTTCACCATAGTCATTTAATACCGAAGTCAGTTTGGACCGTGCCTCAACGGTCTTTCCGGCCTTGAAGGATTCATACCCTTCCATATACAGGGTTTTTATCTTTTCATTTGAAGCTTTTACCTGTGTCTTTTTTGCCGGGGTGCTGACAGGTTTTTTTGCTGCTGCCTGTGGTTTTCTTGCTTTTAACGCTGCTACCTCTTTTTTTAACTGGGCATCAGTTCTGGATAGTGCTGTGTTTGCCTGTACAAGCCGGGCGTTTGCCAGCTTCAGATCCTCAACTTTTTTTGTCAGGTCCGCAACGGCCAGTTCAAGGTTAATTGTTTTTGTCTCCAGTGCCTCTTTCCCCTTTAGAACCTCGGAAGAACTTTTTTCGGTGAAGTAGCGGGACTCTTCAAATCGTCCGGTCAACATCTGAAATTCAGAGGTGAGGGTCTGCAGCTGTATGAGGAGGTCGGAAACAGTCCTTGCGGTCGCGCTTTGCGTTTCTTCAAGGGCGCTTATTTTTTTCTGGAACAGGTCTTCCTGATCAGGTAATTTGTTTTCAATGGTAGCTGACTTCTTTTTTATGGAATAGACTTCTGCTCTCAGTTTGTTTACATCATACTGCATCTTGCCGACATCGTCTGTGCTCGCGCATCCCCAAAAAGAAAGAAAAGCGATAACCCAGACATATCTGAAAAGCGGTCCGATCTTATTGTTTTTTTGTTTATTCATGTAGAAATCCTTATGTTACATAATAATGTACTGCTTCTCCAGTGATAGTTCATAAACGTTTCAGTTACCTTAATACGACAAAGTGGGCCCGTCTGTTTTGCTGCCAGCATCTTTCGGTCTGATCATAGCAGAGCTGCTGTTCTTCCCCATATGTCACTACGGTTATTCTTTCAGGAGAGGTTCCCAGAGACACAAGATAGTTTTTTGCGGCCTTTGCCCTTTTTTCTCCAAGTGCCAGATTGTACTCATTGGTCCCCCTGTCGTCACAATGTCCCTCTATGGCAATATTCAGGTCTTTTTCATCTTTCAGAAATGCAGCAACCGAGTTAAGCAGGGGCCGCGCTTCAGCCCTTATATCATATTTATCATAATCAAACAGAACATCCTGAAATATTTGCCGGGCTTTATCTTCCAATGACATGTCGCGGCTCGCTATGTCCACTTCCCGGTACCGGGTATCTCCGGATATGTCCACTTCCTCAACCAGATCCTCTTTTATTTCCATTGTTTCTTCTGTTATTGGTTCTTCAGGAGCTTTGACAGGTACATCAGGGTATTTTGTATACTTTTTTGAGCAGCCGACCGCAACGACCAGCAATATAATAATAAGAAGTTTTTTCATACTTAATTCCTCCCGGATAATTCCCGATTATTTAAATCACATATCATTAACATTTATTTTACATATGGCGACCATCTGGGAGATATTGCGGTTGAGCCTTTTCTGGTAATCTTCCTCTGGTCCTCGCCACTCTTGCGCATTAGGTAGATCCCGCGCTCGCCGTCCCTGTCAGAATCAAAGGCCAGGAAGAGTCCGTCAGGTGAGTAAGAAGGACTCTCATTATTCCCGATCATGGTAAGCTGCCATATTTCACTTCCGTCAGATTTTACCACGAAAATCTGATTTTTGCCATTTACTCTTCCCGCATATGCGATCCATTTATTGTCCGGAGACCAGGCCGGCGATGTGTTGTAAGAGCCTTCAAACGTGAGTCTTTTTACGCTCTTTCCATCTGTATCCATGGTATAGATCTGCGGTCCCCCGCTTCTGTCTGAAACAAACGCTATGCTATCGCCGTCCGGTGAAAAAACAGGTGAGAGATCAATGCCAAAAGACCGGGTCAGTTTTTTCATCTTCTTTCCGTATAAATTAATGGTATATATCTCGGAGCTGCCGTCTTTTGATGAAGCAAAAGAGACCAGGCCGTCTTTTGAAGCGCCCCCTACGAGGTTCAGCCCTTTTGACGAAAACAGTATGGACTCCTTCACTGCATTGAAATCAAGAAGATATATCTTCCATTTTCTATTTCTCTCTGAAGAAAACAACAGGTATTTTCCGTCCTGCGTCCAGCTATGGCTGGAATTAAGTCCCCTGGATACCACGCGTACGGAGTTATACCCGTCCCAGTCCATCACCCGAATTCCTTTTGAGCCTGATGACATTGTCGACAGATATGAAATCTTGGTCCGGAATATTCCCTTTTTCCCCGTAGCTACCTTATAGATGTCATTGGCAATGCTATGGGCCATGGGCCTGATAATTAATGTAGATGCATCAAGTCTTTTTTTCAGCACTTCCTTGCCTTCGATTCGATCATTCACCGAAAGCACCACGCGCAGTCCATTGGCTGTATCCACATCCATAGCGGCTATGATTTCAGCTCCCGGTACGTCAGGATCAACGAATGTGAACATGCCGGTTGCTTCAAGGTCATCCCTGACGATCATTTTCAGCTCTTTGGCTTTTGCCGGACCGTTAGCAGTGATGGTAATGGGAAGTTTTCTGATTGCCGGGGAAGAAATATCAATATAGATTTTAGCGTCAGCTCTTGGCAGAACAAAGAACAAAGAACAAAGAACAACGATACAATACAACATAATATGTGCGTTATCAAACGTCTTTTGACTTTGGTTTTTAATCTTTAGTCTTAAGTCTTTTGTCTTTTGTCTAATGCCTTTTCTCATAAATGAAACCTCACCTCAACTTCCTGCTCCACCGGGGGCGCCGGAAGGGGACTTGCTTTAAACACGGCCTTCATGGCTGACCGGTCAAATATTGTATTCCCCGATGTTTTTTTAAATTTCTGGGACACGATGTTCCCGTCTGTCGTAATCTTAAAAGATATGATGGTTTCGAGATCAGAAATATCAAAATCAGGGTAAATCCACTCTCTCTGAATTCTTTCAAACACCAGGGCGCTGTAAGATTCAGTATCCGTGGAATTGACGATTCCCGGGACCCCGGCAGCTCTCAACGGTGTTTCCTGCTTAACGCTGTCTTTTGAAACACTCCCCTGTATATTCTTTCTGATGGAGTCCAGTTTACCGGACTTTCCTTTTTCCTTTTTCTTTTTTAATTTGGCCAGTGAGCTGATGGCACGTAACCTGTCTATTTCCTGTGCTACTGTTTTGTCCGGCTCCAGGGTCATATCAGCCTTTGTTCTTGGTTTCGGTTTCGGTTTGGCCTTTCGTTTAATAGGTGTTTTTACCTTGATTGATTCGCTGTCAGTCTTGCCGGTTTTTTTTGATTTCGATGATGCCCTGGGTTTTTTTACTTCTACAGGGCTGACGATATTAACATAATAACTTTTATATTCTCTCTCTTTGCTTTTAAAGGGGAGCGTTGCAAGAGTTATAAAAAAAAGATGAAGGACAGCGGACGTGATGATTATCTTCTGAAAATTGGGCTCTTTCCCGATATGCAGGGAGGGTTTCATTTAATCCGGGCTTTTGGCTCTGTTACCATCCCCAGTTTTTCTATCCCCATTTCTCTCAGTTCTCCCATGACCGACACGACATTCCCGTAGGGGACGCTCTTGTCTGCCTTCAGAAAAACTTCTTTGCTTGATTTCTTTGATAATGCCGCCTTGAGTGACTTGATGGTTACGGAGGTTTTGTCCAGATATATCTTGCCGTCCTTTTTTATGGTAATGACAATGCGTTCAGCCGGAGGCATCTCTTTTCCTTTGGCCTGGGGAAGATTAATGTCGATTCCCTGCTGAAGAAGGGGGGCTGTTACCATAAAGATAATCAGCAGGACGAGCATTACATCTACAAAGGGGGTTACGTTGATCTCAGAAAGAGCCTGTCTGCGTTTCAGCTTCTCCATGTTTCCTCATACAGTGGTCTAATAGTTCCTGGGAAAAGTCTTCCATTAAAATGATAACATGGCGGGCCCTGCTGAGGTAATAGTTATACGCTACAACAGCCGGTATGGCAGCTGCAAGTCCGGCAGCCGTTGCGATCAGGGCTTCTGCAATGCCCGGTGCAACAACAGCAAGGGAGGCTGCTCCGATTCTCCCTATTCCCAAAAATGAATTCATTATGCCCCAGACTGTTCCAAAGAGACCTATAAATGGTGATGTAGAGCCGGTGGTAGCAAGGAATGTCAGATATCTTTCAAGACGGGTCGCCTCCATTGCTTCAACCCGTTTAAGAGTGCTCCTGATCTCTTTTGTGGTCGCATCCTCAATTGAATAAGCTGCCCGGAAGAGATTTGCCAGGGGACTAAGCGTCAGTTTTTTTGTTGACTGGTATATGCCGTCCCACTGTTTTCCTTTTAAAAAAGCACGCTGGAACGCATCGGACTGCTTTTCCACTTTGGACAGCATTCTTGCTTTATAAATAATTATTGCCCAGGAAACTATTGAAAAGAAAAGCAATACAAGCAAAACAAACTTGACTACCGGTCCTGCCTTGAATATAAGAGTTAGTACTGTATCTCCGCCCATAATTGATTAGAAGTTTAAATGAAAGAAATTAAAAAGTCAAAAGAGCGGAATACAGGACGTATAACGCTGGAAAATTACAACAAATCCCATACGAGGAAGGGGTAACCGCATTCTTCATTGCATCCCTGCAAAACTGATGTAAGCGCATGATTTATAAAATTAATAAATACGCGTATTGCTTCATTGACAAAAGCTCTCTGCTATGTTAATTTTACGAACTTTTTCGGGTCACTACTCTGCATTTTTATAACATCTTAGATTTAGGAGCGTTATGTTAGAAGTCAATGGTTGGTTTTTCGTGCAGCTTGCAAATTTTTTGATTTTATTGTTTCTGCTAAATATCATTCTGTTCAAGCCCCTGATGAAACTGTTTAAGGAGAGGGATGACAATACAAAAGGGGCCATTGAAAGTGCAAATGCGATGCTCAGGGAAAAGGATGATGTGCTTGCACAGATTGAGGGAAGACTGTCAGGAGCAAGGACTGAGGCCAGATCGATTTTTGAAAAATTGAGCGATGAAGGGATTGAAGTCCAGAAAAGTGCTGTGCAGTCTGCTCAGAATGAATCTATGGAAATTAATAAAAAGGCCAGGGGAGAGCTTGCAGCTGCTACAGATACGGCACGAAATACACTGAAATCAGATATTGCGGCCTTTTCTAAACAGATCGTCGAAAAGCTGGTGGGAGCAAAATAAATGAGAGAAGTCAGAAGTCAGAAGTCAGAAGTCAGATTACAGACAAAAGACATAAGACATAAGACAACAGATAACAGCAATAAAAAGTCAATTTTTTTTATCAGTGCTCTGTGTTCTGTGTTCTGTGTTCTGTTAAGTGAAGCTGTTTTTGCTGCAGGTGGCGGCGGGCATGGAGAGGTGCATTATACATGGAAAGACTGGCTCTGGCCGGTTGTCAATTTTTCGATTCTCATACTTGTCCTGTACTTTGCCGGCCGTAAGCCAATGGCGGCATTTTTCAAGGGCCGGACAGAAACGATAGAAAAATCACTCAGGGAGGCAACAGAGGCCAAAGAGCTTGCACAGCAAACACTCAAAGAAGTGAGGGCAAGACAAAATAATACAGACCAGGAAATCGAACAGATCCTTGCGGCGGCCAGAAAGTCAGGCGAAAAAGAAAAGGAAGCGATTATAGCAGAGGGGGACAGGTTAAAGGAAAAGATTATTGAGCAGGCAAAGGCAAATATCGATTTTGAATTGCAGAAGGCCAAGGAAACCATTAAATCCGATGCTGCCTTAATGGCCCTAGAACTTGCTGAGAAGGAGATAAGGGCGAAACTGGGACAGAAAGAGCAGGAGTCTCTTATTGATGATTACATTAAACGACTTGAGGCGAAAAATTGAACAAGAACCAGATTGCAAAAAAATACAGCAGGGCCATATTAAACACAGTTAAGTTTTCAGATATTCCAGTACTCATCGGGGAACTGAAGGCTTTTTCATCACTTATAGACGATAACAGACAGCTCAAGCTTCTTTTTGCAGGGCAGATTTTTACTGATGAAGAAAAAGCGAAGGCTTTTTCTTCAGTAAAACCTTCCCTGAAGTTCAATGCCGGTACCGAGAAATTCCTGAATCTCATCATAACCCGGGGAGAGTTGTCCGCAATGAAGGAGATCATAGCCTATACAATTAATGTTTATAACGAGAAACAGAAAAAGGCCACCGCAGTGGTGATTTCCCCGGTTTCTCTGGGCAAGGGCTATGCTGACAGGTTGAAGGCTGCGCTGAAAAATATGATAGACAGAGATGTCGATATAGAAAACGAAGTTGATCCGTCGCTTCTGGGCGGGTTTGTGGTAAGGGTTGGCAGCACTATCTATGACAGCAGTGTCAAAGGCCAGCTCCGTCTTTTAAAATCGGAATTAATGAGATAAATATGATTTGCAGGGGCGAACGGCCGTTCGCCCCTACGATTCTTTGGAGGTGAATGAATGGATGTTTCAGAACTGAAAGCTGACGAAATCAGTGAGCTGATAAAAAAACAGATTACTGACTTTGAAAAACGTGTTGATGTAAGTGAAGTCGGAACGGTCGTTAAGGTCGGTGACGGTATTGCAAAGATATACGGGCTTGACAAGTGTATGGCCTCGGAGTTGCTGGAATTCCCCAATGATGTATATGGCATGGCCCTGAACCTGGAAGAAGACTCTGTCGGAGCAGTTCTTTTTGGTGAAGATACGCTGATCAAGGAAGGCGATGTAGTAAAACGCACAGGAAAGATCATGTCAGTGCCTGTGGGGGAAGCCCTGCTCGGAAGGGTAGTCAATGCTATTGGCCAGCCTATTGACGGCAAGGGACCAATTGATTCGAAAGAGAGCCGGATAGTTGACGTCGTTGCTCCCGGTATTATTGACAGGCAGCCTGTACGTGAACCTCTCCAGACCGGTATTAAATCAGTTGACGCAATGATCCCCGTTGGAAGAGGACAGAGGGAGCTCATCATTGGTGACCGTCAGGTCGGAAAGACCGCAATAGGTATTGATGCCATTATAAACCAGAAAGGCGGAGATGTTATCTGCATATATGTTGCTGTCGGTCAAAAGCGTTCAAATGTTGTCCGTGTTGCCAAAAAGCTTGAAGAAGAAGGCGCTCTGGACCATACAATTATCGTTTCTGCAACAGCAAGTGAGCCTGCGCCTCTCCAGTACATTGCTCCCTACACAGGATGTTCAATGGGAGAGTACTTCAGGGACAGCGGTAAACACGCATTGATAGTGTATGATGATCTGAGTAAACAGGCCACCGCATACAGGCAGCTTTCTCTGCTGCTCAGACGTCCTCCGGGACGTGAAGCGTTCCCCGGAGACGTGTTCTATCTCCATTCAAGACTGCTCGAAAGGGCGGCTAAACTCTCTGACAAACTCGGTGGAGGTTCATTAACAGCATTGCCGATCATTGAGACACAGGCCGGTGACGTATCCGGTTATATCCCGACAAACGTTATTTCCATTACCGACGGTCAGATATATCTTGAGCCGGAGCTGTTCTATGCAGGTGTAAGGCCAGCTGTTAATGTAGGTCTTTCGGTCAGCCGTGTTGGCGGCGCTGCACAGACAAAGGCCATGAAACAGGTTGCAGGTACACTCAGGCTTGATCTTGCTCAGTTCAGGGAGATGGCGGCATTTGCCCAGTTCGGGTCTGACCTTGACAAGGCAACCCTTGCCCAGATCGAACGGGGAAAGAGAATGGTTGAACTGCTGAAACAGGACCAGTATGTTCCGATAACCATGCAGGACCAGGTTATTGTCCTGTTTGCCGGTACCCAGGGCTATCTGGATGATATTCCTGTTGAGGCCGTTAAGAAGTTTGAAGAAGAGTTCCTGAAGTTTATAAAAGGGACTAAAGATGATCTCCGTACTGAACTTGCCGACAAAAAAGCGATCGATGATGATCTAAAGGCAAAACTGGTACAGGCAATAGATGAATTCAAGAAAGGATTTCAAGCGTAAAGACAGTTACTGGTAACAGGTGACGCGTAACAAGTTTTTTAACTCGTCACTCGTCACTCGTCACTCGTCACTCGTTACGGAATAACAATGGCTACTTTAAGAGATATCCAGAAAAGAATAAAAGCGGTTGAGAATACCAAGAAGATAACAAAGGCCATGAAGATGGTGGCTGCTGCGAAACTGAGAAAAGTCCAGTCCAGGATGCTGGATCTCAGACCTTATGCAGATAAGATGCATGATGTTCTCATGAGTCTGGCAAAAGGCGCTGACAGTGAAGCCCACCCATTGCTTTCATTTAGACCAAGAAAGACTGTTGAGGTCGTTGTTGTCACGTCTGACAGGGGTCTGTGCGGTGCCTTTAATACAAATATTCTTAATGCTGCCCATGCCGCAATAGACAATTTAAAAAAAGAAGGGTTTGAAGTCAGCGTCAGCACTGTTGGTAAGAAAGCCAGGGAGTATTTCAAGAGAAGAGATATCACGGTAAGAAATTCCTGGACTGGCATTTCAGGGAGCGTACGTTTTTCCAGCGCCCAGGAAATCGCAAATGATATAAAGGAACATTATATAAATGAGACCATTGATGAGGTGACGGTTGTATACAATTCATTTAAATCAATGGTAGCCCAGGACGTGACAACCGCAAAACTTCTTCCCCTGACTCCTGAAGAAAAAGGAGATGAAGAAGCAAGTGCGGAGTCTACGGCGGATTTTATTTATGAACCGTCAATGGAAGAGATCTTTGACAAATTAATACCACGAAATGTTGACATACAAATTTACAGGGCGCTCCTTGAAAGTTCGGCATCTGAAGAAGCAGCAAGAATGAGTGCCATGGAAAATGCTACACAGAGCTGCACCGAGATGGTAGAGACGCTCACACTGCAGTTTAACAAGGCCAGACAGGCATCCATTACAGGTGAGCTTATGGATATTGTCGGCGGTGTTGAGGCGTTGAAAGGATAAGAAGAGTAGTTAGTAGCCAGTAGTCAGTAGTTAAGGAAAAGCAGTTACAGCTGAGTTATTTCCCTATCTACTCACTACTCACTACTGAATGCTAAATTAATGGAGGTCATAGATTATGAATGAAGGTAAAGTTGCACAGGTCATCGGCGCTGTTGTTGATGTAGAGTTCGATAATAAGCTGCCTGAAATATTAAATGCTTTGCAGATTAAGCAGCCGGGTGATTCTTCAAGTAACATACCGGACATTAATATAACGCTTGAAGTTGCAGCCCACCTCGGAGATAACATGGTGAGAACTGTTGCCATGTCAGCTACCGATGGTCTGGTAAGAGGCACGCCCGCAAGTGATACAGGCCAGCCGATTACCGTGCCGGTTGGTGAAAAGACACTTGGAAGAATTATGAATGTTATTGGTGAACCTGTTGATCAGCAGGGCCCGATAGATTCAAAGGTAAGACTGCCCATTCACAGGGAGGCCCCTTCCTTTACCGAGCAGGACACGTCAACACAGGTCTTTGAGACCGGTGTTAAGGTATTTGACCTCCTCGTTCCATTTGTTAAAGGTGGAAAAATGGGAATGTTCGGTGGTGCCGGTGTTGGTAAGACCGTCGTTATTATGGAAATGATTCACAATATTGCCATGGTGCATGGCGGTGTTTCGGTTTTTGCCGGGGTCGGTGAAAGAACAAGAGAGGGAAATGACCTTTATCTGGAGATGAAAGAGGGTGGAGTTCTTGAGAAAACAGCACTTATCTATGGTCAGATGAATGAGCCGCCCGGAGCAAGGGCAAGGGTCGCTTTATCAGCGCTTACCACTGCAGAGTATTTCAGGGACGAGGGACAGGACGTCCTTATCTTTCTTGATAACATATTCAGGTACACACTGGCAGGCGCTGAACTTTCAGCCCTTCTCGGCAGAATGCCGTCTGCTGTTGGCTACCAGCCTACCCTTGGAACTGACATGGGTGTGCTGCAGGAGCGGATTACATCTACCAATAAAGGCGCTATTACATCAATGCAGGCCATTTATGTTCCTGCTGATGACCTTACAGACCCTGCTGTTGCAACCGCATTTACACACCTTGATGGTACGGTTGTTCTTTCCAGACAGATTTCAGAGCTTGGGATATATCCTGCTGTTGACCCGCTTGATTCAACATCCAGGATTCTTGATCCACAGATCCTCGGTGAAGAGCATTATGATATTGCAAGACGGGTACAGATTGTGCTTCAGAGATACAAGGAACTGCAGGACATCATTGCCATTCTGGGAATGGAAGAGCTTTCAGAGGATGATAAGGTACTTGTTGCCCGTGCAAGAAAACTTCAGAGGTTTCTCAGCCAGCCATTTCATGTTGCTGAGACATTTACCGGTACCCCTGGTAAATATGTAAAACTGGAAGATACGATAAAAGGCTTCAAGGAAGTAGTCGAGGGCAAGTATGATGACCTGCCTGAGCAGGCATTTTATATGGTCGGTGGAATAGAAGAAGTGATAGAAAAAGCAGAGAAGTTAAAAGGATAATAAAAGATTTTATCCACAGATTTCGCAGATTAAATAGATTGAACAGTCTGTAAAAATCTGAGTAATCTGTGGATATAAAATAGAGGATTTTAAATGGCAGAAAAACTAACATTAGATATTGTTACCCCTTACGGGCATGTATTCACTGATGAAGTTGATGAGATTATTGCCAGCGGCAGTGAGGGCGAGTTCGGTGTGCTGCCCGATCATGTACCGTTTCTCACAACAATAAAAATTGGTATGCTGACCTATAAAAAGGGTTCTGAGACCGGACATTTTTTTGTGAACTGGGGATATGCTGAAATCGGTCCTGATAAGGTAACCATTCTTGCTGACAGTGCGGAAAAATCTGAAGATATTGATATTGAAAGAGCAAAGGCCCAAATGGAAAGATCAGAAGCACGGCTTAAAAAAGAAGAAGAAATTGATGAAGCGCGTGCAAAAGCAGCTATTGAACGAGGACTCATGAGAGTTCAGGTTGCAGAAAGACATTCGGCAAGATAAATTTAATTATAAATAATAATTGTAATGCACGATACAAGTTTTTTGTATCGTGTTTTTTTTTGAAAAGCGATTTAAAGGCACGGATAATTTATCGTTAACTGTTATTTGTGATGCGACAAAGAATAACTAGTAACGAACAACGAACAACGAATAACGAATAACATTTATAATATACCTTCTGCTATAATGACTGCTGCTTATGACTAAACTTTTAATATTCGATCTGGACGGAACTCTTGCAGACACAGGCCAGGACATTACCAATGCCCTGAACTATGCTCTGGAGCCTTTTGAGAGCAGGAAATACTCGCTTGAAGAGACAAAGGCCATAGTAGGATCCGGTATTTCCAAACTCCTTGAATCGTTAATCCCTGATGATTCCCCGCTTGCCCGCGAGATCAGGAAGAACAATGGACAGAAACCTGAAGACCTGGTATTGGGCAGGTTTCTTGAGTACTATGATAACCACCTCATCGACAACACGCATGCCTATCCATACGTTGAGGAAACGCTGACAAAACTGGATGGGTATAAAAAGGCAGTATTATCTAATAAAAGGGAAGTCTATTCCAAAAGAGTGCTGAAGGGGCTGAAGATGCTCCACCACTTTGATCTTATATGGGGCAGTGACAGCGTCAGGGAAAAAAAACCTTCACCGGTTCCTGTCCTGGATATGATGCAGTATTTTCAGGTTTCAAAAAGCGAAACATTGCTCATCGGTGACAGCAATTTTGATGTTGAAGCCGGCAAGTCTGCCGGGATTAAAGTTATTGCTGTTTCCTATGGATTTCGTTCAAGAGACTATCTGACTGAAGCCGATGTTATTATTGACAGCTTTGATGAATTGATAAAAGCTATCCCTCCTGTTTCTTAAGTTTGTCAAAAAAAAGCTTTCGCAGTTTCGCTACTTTCGGCTCAATAACCAC
>CAMYJJ010000006.1 GCA_947258735.1 Thermodesulfovibrionia bacterium
CCCCGTTTGCTTCAATCCCTATGCCGGGAACAAATACGAGCAACAGCATGAGCAGGGACACCCCCAGCAGTACATATACAAGGGGCCTTATCATCTGAAAATTGATCCGTGAGAGAATCAGCATGGCTCCTGTCCCTGCGATCACAGTGAAGAGATGCTTCCATAGATAATAAAAGCCGTTATCGTATTTTCTCATGGAAATAAGCGCGGTCGAACTATATATCATCAGGGTCCCGATAAAAACCAGAATGATCACCGGTAAAATGATACTGCGTGTATTTTTCATGTTTATCCCGCCGATCATAAATACATCTCCGTAATGTACATATGTATATGCGCACTCTCTGAATGATGATACTTAGTCAGTAATTTCATATACCGCTTTTTTAAATTCCCTTCCTCTTTCTTCAAAGTTCTCAAACATGTCAAAACTTGCACATCCCGGTGAAAGCAGAACAGTGTCACCGACGGATGCCTTTGATATTGAGAGTTCGACGGCCCTATGCAGACCTTCAACTTTATACGTATCAGCTGCATCACCAAGAGATCTCTCTATTCTGTCTTTTGCTTCTCCGATGAGAATCAACGTCTTTACTTTTCCTTTCATCTGATCTTTTAATACGGAAAAGTCGCTTCCCTTGTCCATCCCTCCCATAATAAGAATAAGATGATCAAAACTTGCAAGGGATTTTACAACTGCGCCTGTATTTGTACCCTTTGAATCATTTATAAAGGTGATGCCATGCACTTCTTTCACAAACTCCAGCCTGTGTTCCAGTCCCGGAAAACCTCTTAAGACATGGACAACACCTTCAGGATCCGCCCCTGCCGTCAATGCAATTAAAGATGAAGCCATGGCATTTTCAATATTGTGTATCCCCCTGATCTTAAGTTCACTCACAGAGATAAGTGGGACGTGAGACGTGGGAACTGGGAAGTGGGAACAATTGGAGATCATAATTCCATCCTTCATATACATTCCTTCTACTACTTCCTTTGAACTGAAGTAAAGAATCTTTGGCCGTTCACTTTTGACTTTCAACTTCTCCCTTATTACTTTCATGAGAACTGGATCATCAGCATTTAAAATGAGATAATCATCTTCTGTCTGATTGGAACATATTGCTGCCTTTGCATGTATGTACTCTGCCATGCTTTCATACCTGTCCAGATGATCAGGTGATATATTGAGGATTGCGGAATATGCCGGTCTGAACTCTTTAATGGACTCAAGCTGGAAACTGGAAATTTCAGTGACTATAAAATCAGGCGGTTCATTTTTTGAAATCTGACCGTCCACAATAGTGTTCTTATACATTTCCTCTGTTAAGGCATTGCCGATATTGCCGCCAAGTATTGTGTTATACCCTGACTTTTTCAGCATCAGATCTACCAGTGTTGTAACCGTCGACTTACCGTTGGTACCGGTAATGCCGATAAACGGTGACGATGCCACTGATTTCATAAACTGGAAAGCAAGTTCGATTTCACTTATTACGGGGATCCCCCTGTCCCGGGCATACTTAAGAGGCGGAATGTCAGAGGGAACTCCCGGACTGATAACAATGATGTCAGCCTCTGTGAATTTCTCCTGCGGGTTACCTCCGGCGATGACCTCTACTGAAGAGGGCAGTTTATGTATCTCTCCTTCCAGCATTCTCCGGGGTTTACTGTCAGTGACAGACACTCTCGCTCCTAGCTGTGAAAGCAGTTTTGCTGCACCGGCTCCGCTTCTCGCAAGACCGACTACCAGAATTTTTTTATCTTTAAATGTCATTGGTGTTATCTCTAATGCATCTGCAGTTGTATTCATAAATATTTATGGGCGTCTCATCATCTTACTTTTAACGTTGCAAGGCTCATGAGCGCCAGAATGATCCCGATTATCCAGAACCTGACGATCACTTTAGGCTCAGGCCATCCCTTTTCTTCAAAGTGGTGGTGTATGGGCGCCATCTTGAACACTCTCTTACCCGTGAGTTTAAAAGATATAACCTGGATCATTACTGAAAAAGTCTCCATGACAAAAATTCCTCCGACAAGGGCAAGGACAATCTCCTGCTTTGATATGACTGCAAGAGTACCGAGTGACCCTCCGAGACCGAGTGACCCTACATCTCCCATAAAGATCTCGGCAGGATGACTGTTGTACCAGAGAAACCCCAGGGAAGCGCCGAACATCGCACCGCAAAATACGGTCAGCTCTCCCACACGGGGAAGGAACAGGACATGCAGGTATTCTGAAATTCCCGCATGTCCTGAAATATATATAAGTGCACCATTAGCCAGACAGGCAATACCGACAAGTCCAATGGCAAGACCGTCTATGCCGTCTGTCAGGTTAACTGCATTAGACGATCCAACGATCACAAGTATCGAAAAGGGTATATAAAACCATCCGAGGTCTATCAACCAGCTCTTGAAAAAGGGTATGCTCAAATTGGCAATATACGGATCTTCAGGATCATGGTAGAACATGAATCCTATGATAAGCGCGAGCACTATCTGGGCACCGAACTTATACCATCCATTCATTCCCTTTGCATTCTTTTTTATCGTTTTGAGGTAATCATCAACAAGTCCGATCAGGCCAAAGCCTGTTATGGCGAGAAGCATGATTAAAATAAATTTATTGCTCAGGTCTCCCCACATCAGAACAGATATTACTACAGATAAAATAATCAGTATGCCGCCCATTGTCGGGGTACCGGCCTTGTCAAGGTGTGTCCTGGGACCGTCATCTCTTACATACTGGGTCATGCTGAGATTTTTCATTTTATTTATGACCCACGGGGCAAGAATAAAGGAAATGAGCAGGGCCGTGATTACGGCAAGGGCCGCCCTGAAGGTAATGTACCTGAACACATTTAAGGGTGAATACAGGTCCTGAATTGAATAAAACAGTTTATACAGCATTTGAAATGTCCTTAATAATCTTTTCCATTGCCATGGAACGCGACCCTTTAATTAACACCAGGTCCTTCTGCTGTACTATCCCGGATATTTCCTGTCCTGCATGTTCCGCATCATTAAAACAGTACACAGCGGGAGACTTATTGACCCCTCTGCAGTGTATGCACTCTCCGGCCGCCAGACACATCTTTTCACCCACAGCAATAAAAACATCAATTCCCATATCAACTATAGTCCTGCCGATCTCCCTGTGGAAATCATCAGTGAATGTTCCCAGCTCAAGCATGTCTCCCAGTACGGCTACTTTTCTGACCTCTGGTCCCATACGGCCAAGTTCCATAAGAGACTCTTTTGTAGATGACAGGTTTGCATTATAGGAGTCATTAATAATCGTCAAACCATTTTTTTCAGTTATTTCAAACCGCATCGGAAAGGCAGTGTAATCTTCAAGTCCGGCTTTTATATCTTCCATTTCCATCCCCAGGGCACTGCTGACTGCAGAGGCTGCAAGTGCATTATAGATGTTGAAGAGACCATGCACATTAAGACTGACATGGACAGCTCCTTTTTCGGCGATTTCAAGCAGAAAATCGGTCCCTGCATCAGTTGCTGTCAGGTCACCTGCTGTGACATCAGCATTATAAGAAACATCACCATGGAGGGTCTTTTTTAAGCCAAAGGTGATAATCTTTCCATTAAAATCATTAATTTCATGTACCCCCTCCATTAAAAAACTGTCATCAGCATTAACGGCCACAACGCTCAATCCTTCAACCATTTCAAGTTTCGCCGCCCTGACCGCTTCATAGCTGCCGAGCATTCCCAGATGGGCAGCACCAATATTTGTGATAACACCGTGACTGGGTCTCGCAATTTCACAAAGTTTTCTGATTTCACCCCTGGCATTCATGCCCATTTCAAGCACTATGATTTCATCATCTTGTTCAAGTTTCATCAGGCTTAAAGGAAGGCCAATGTGGTTGTTCAGATTACCTTCATTCCTGAGTGTCTTATATTTTCTTTCAAGGATGGAACAAAGCATCTCCTTTGTTGTTGTCTTGCCGTTGCTTCCTGTAACACCGACAACAGGAATGTCCCTTTGCTCTCTCAGGTAATGTGCCGTATCCTGTAATGATGTGAGCGTATCACTCACATATATAAGGACTTTCCCTTCAGGGAGATCATCAGGTTTTGTGTCGATAACAGCGCCACTCCCTTTTGAAAGTGCCTCTTCGAGAAAATCATGGCCGTCAAATCTTTCTCCTCTTATGGCAAAAAAAAGATCACCGTCCTGTATGGTCCTTGTGTCGATCGAAACACCGCTAAATGCTTCATGACCTTCCATGAGAAGTTCGCCGCCGGTTGCCTTGATTATGTTCTCCACTGTCAGCTCTGTCACCTTTATTGTTTCCTGTTTATCCAAGCATGCATATTAAATTATTCAGCTGTTGTAAATTCAAAATATTTTTGTTTATACATTAAGCTAATCTGTCTGTCATTCCGGCAGTTCTTAAACCGGTCGTAGCGACTCGCGCGAAGACTCGCATCGAGAATCCAGTATTTGCAGATATTTCTGTATACCGGATCACGTCCGGAATGACAGCTACAAAAGCGATATGCTCACACTCTGACAATATGCTAGGCACTGATCTCCCTTAATATTTTCATAACCACTTCCCTGTCACTGAAATGATGCCTTACTCCCTTTATTTCCTGGTAATCTTCATGCCCCTTGCCGGCAACCAGCACGGTGTCTTCTTTTTCAGCCATTAATACGGCATACCTGATCGCCTCCTCCCTGTCCGGAATGACGCTATAGGCTTCACCCGCAATGCCCTTAACGATATCTTTAATAATTTCTTCCGGGTCCTCTGATCTCGGATTGTCCGACGTAACCACAACATGATCGCTTAATGCATCAGCTGCATACCCCATCAGCGGTCTCTTTGTCCTGTCCCTGTCACCGCCGCATCCGAATACGGTAATGACCTTTCCTTTTGTTATGAGTTTCGCTTCTTCCAGAATATTCTGCAGTGCGTCTTCTGTATGGGCATAATCTACAATGCACCTGAAATGCTGGCCTTCATCTATGGTTTCAAACCGTCCTTCAACCGGCATGGCCTCTGATATCCCCTTCTGGATCACCTCTTCTCCGACTCCCAGTGCATGGGATATGCCGACTGACATAAGAATGTTGTACACATTCATTTTCCCTGTCAATCGTGACCGTACCCTGAATCTGCTTTCAGGAGTGCAGACATCAAATGCAAGCCCGGATCCCGGGGTCCTGCTGCTGCCCTGAGCACCAGCTGCTTGCATATCTATATTCTCAGCCCTTATGACCGCATCGTGTTCAATGCCGCATGTTATAACATTGCACTTCAGGGTCGCAGCAAACTCTCTGAGCGCAGGATCGTCCACATTAATGACAGCTGTCCCGGTGTCCTTGAGAAATGTGAACAGTCTGCTTTTTGCCAGAAAATATTCATCCATTGTTTCATGAAAATCCAGATGGTCCTGCGTAACGTTCGTAAATGCAGCCACATTAAATGAACATCCCTCTATCCTTTTAAGCGTCATGGCATGTGAAGAAACTTCTACGACCGAATATTTGATATTATTGTTAACCATTTCATTCAGGTATCTCTGGAGATCAAGTGATTCCGGAGTCGTATTAACAGATGTGAGAGACTGTTTTCCTGTCATGTAGCAGATAGTGCCAAGCAGCCCTGTTCTGTTTCCGCCTGCTTCAATAATGCTTCTGGTTATAAAACTTGTCGTTGTTTTCCCGTTTGTACCGGTGATCCCGATTAATGACAGGCGGCTGGACGGATGTCCATAATAAGCAGCCGATATGAGGGCAAGGGCTTCCCTGCTGTCGGAAACCTCGATAAACGCAGTCCTGCCCTGTACGGCAAGACCAATTGCACCTGTTTTTTCTACTGCATACTCCGTAACGATAGCTACAGACCCCCTGTCTATTGCATCATTTATAAAGTCATGACCGTCAAATTTAAATCCTTTGACAGCAACAAATAAAAATCCCGGTCCGACTAGTCTCGAGTCATAGGCTATACCCTTTATATCTGAGGTTACCGTTCCTGTTGTTTTTTTTATTCCAAGGCCCTTTAACAGGCTTTGAAGAGTCATTTATCCCGTTAGACATTCTGACAATGTCATTATTTGTTTTTTCATATAACCTCATTTATTTAATACTGCAAATTTATATCCCTGTGAGTAATCTCTCTAACGGGATTTACTGACAAGGATAATCTGGTTTTCATCTCTCTCCATTGGTATATTCATATACGCAAAGGTATGTTCAATAATATTCTTAAAAACAGGCGCCGCGACAACTCCACCGTATGCTTTCCCCTGTGGCTCATATATAACGACAATCAGTGCGAGCCTTGGATCATCTGCCGGTACAAATCCAACAAATGAGCTGATATGCTTGTCACTGGCATACCGCTTTTTCCTGTGATCGAATATCTGGGCAGTACCTGTTTTTCCAGCAACAAGGTTGCCCTGAATATATGCTCTAGTTGCTGTTCCGCCCTGCTCCACAACAGTCTTTAAGATATCAGTGACTGTTTCTGCTGTTTTTCTGGAGATGATACGCCTTTCAACAAAGGGAGAGGTCCTTTTGATTATCTGGCCGGTGTGAGAAATGATATCTGAGACAATATACGGTCTCATTAATTCACCGCCATTTGCAATGGCTGCATAGGCCCTTAATATCTGCAATGGTGTTACCCCGATTTCCTGACCAATGGACAATGCAGCCAGAGACGTTCCTGACCAGTCCCGGGGAGCCCTTAATATTCCTTTTACTTCGCCGGGGAAATCTATCCCTGATTTTTCACCAAATCCGAAATCCCGTATATACTTATAATATTTTTCTGTGCCCAGTTCCATTCCTATCTGGACAGCCCCTACATTTGATGATCGTTGAATGACTTCCTGAAAGGTCAACACATCATTCCTGTGCAGGTCCCTGATCCTCTTGCCTCCGACTTCTATGTATCCCGTTGATACGTCATATGAATCATGAAGCCGGGCAATCCCCTCTTCGAGGGCCGCGGCAGCAAGCATGGTTTTCAGTGTCGAACCCGGCTCAAAAAGATCAGTAAGCGCCCTGTTTCGCCTGGTATGACTCTTGGATGTGCCGGCAAAATTGGGATCATAATTGGGCCTGTTTGCCATGGCCAGGATTTCACCTGTTGAGGGCACCATCATGATCGCAACAGCCGATTTTGCTTTCCATTTATTCATCGCACCTGCCAGTTCGCGCTCCACAATGTATTGAATGCGCTCATCAATGGTGAGCAGAAGGTTGTTGCCTGAAACAGCTTCCTTTACTTCATTGAACAGCCTGTTGCCGCGGGCATCTGTTCCGACAGCGACATTGCTGATCTCACCTCTCAGGTATGCGTCATACTGAAGCTCAAGACCGGAAATCCCCTTGTTGTCAATATTGGTAAACCCGATCAGGTGGGATGCGATGCTCTTTTTCGGGTAAAAGCGTTTGGCTTCAGTCAGAAAACCAAGCGAGTTATAATTATGTTTCTCTTTCAGAAGATTGATCGTGCGGACGGTGTCCTGGTCCATCTTCCGTTCGAGCCATATAAATTCCTTGTTTTTCTTCTTCAGAAGGGTCCTGTTCAGTTTTTTGGATGATACCTTTATTAAAGGGGCTATATGTCTGGTGAGGCCCCTTGTGTTTTCCATTTTTGATGGTACGGCATACAGCGAATCTGTCTCTATGTTTGCTGCCATCTCTTTCATTGTTCTGTCCCAGATGATTCCCCGCTGCGGAGCAAGGGTCTTTTCACGCATGTACTGCTGGGAGGCCCGTTCAGAGAGTTTTTCATGGTCAATAACCATCAGATCAACAAGACGAAACAGGATGACGGCAAAACCAAAAAAAACCACTGTGATCAGGATGAGGGCCCTTTTTTTGCTTTTCTGCAGAGGGATTTTTACAGGATCTTCATCCCAGAGCTTTCTCATCTCCATTGTGCTGTTATTCTTTTTTTTCATCACGTATAAAAACTAGAAATCGGCTTCGTCCCAGAAAATGATTATGTTCATGCTCGTTCCGGATTCCTGTGTTGTGAGGTTAAAAATATATCCCTTTTCATTTCAATGACGCCTTATACGGTGCGGCAGATGACGTTCTTTTCACATAATACACATTATGCCTCTCCGGCATGGTCATGCCTAACCGTTTAGTTGCTACTTTTTCTATTTTTTCTGTGGAATAGAAACTTGCCCTCTTTGCGACGATCATTTTACGCTCACCAAGAAGGTCTGATTTCAGGCCGTCAATTTCACCAAGTTCATACTCAATATTCAGCACGGCCGCCCTCAGCCATACAATGGAAAACAGACATACACCCAGATAAACAATTACCCCCAGTTTCAGCAGCGTACCTTTTTTGTGCCTCTTTGCTCTTCTTGTTGTCATATTTTTTCAGCCACCCTCAGTTTTGCGCTTCGGGAAGAAGGGTTCTCTCTCTGTTCTTCCCAGCGCGGTATCAAAGGTTTTTTTGTAATGATATTAAACAGGCCTTCTTTGGCAAGTTTCTTATATGCGTTTTTCACTATTCTGTCTTCAAGGGAATGATATGCCAGTATGCAGAGTCTGCCCTCTTTCTTTAATATCTCCGCCCCGTTGTCAATAACAGCTGCAACCTGTTCCAGTTCCCTGTTCACCTCTATTCTCAGGGCCTGAAACGTCCTTGTTGCAGGGTGAATCCTCTGTTTTCTTCCGATGGACTTTTCGATAATGGTCGCCAGTTCCCTGCACGACTCTATCCTCTTTTTTTCCCGTGCATAAATAATTGCCCGTGCAATCCTTCTGCTTCTTCTTTCTTCACCGTATGTCCAGATGAGATCCGCCAGCTTCTGCCAGTGATACGTATTTACGATCATCTCTGCCGTAACATCCTGCCTTTTGTCCATTCTCATGTCCAGCGGCTCGTCTTTGAGGAAGCTGAATCCTCTGTCATCAGCCTTCATCTGCAGTGTAGAAAAACCGAGGTCAAGGAGAATACCGTCCACCTCCTTAAAGCCCAGACTGCTTACAACGGATTTGATATTTGAAAAACTGTCCCTGACAACGTGAACGTTTTCATATCCCTTTAATCGTTCACCGGCAATTCTCAGGGCATCATCGTCCCTGTCAATACCGATCAACACACATTGCGGGGTATTCTGAAGGATTCCCTCGGCGTGTCCGCCAAGTCCCAGTGTTGCATCAACATATATGCCGGTTTCTTTTAAAGCCAAATTCTCTAAAACCTCCTCCCTCATGACCGGGACGTGTACTATTGCCATTTAAAGCCCAAGATTAATAAACTCCTCCTTAAAGGCCTCTCTGTCTATCTTTGCAGGATCTGCTACTCCCTCAAGTTCTCCCTTGTCCCAAACCTCAATCCTGTTGCCCAGTCCAAGCAGCACTACCTCTCCATTTAAATCAGCATCAACCCTCAGCGCAGGTGCCACCGGCACTCTCCCCTGTTTGTCTATTTCGCACTCAACTGCAGAGCCGATGACTCTTCGCATGAAATACTTGATAGCATCTGATGTCTGCGGCATCTGGTTGACCTTATCAATCAGCTTCTGCCATTCATCAACAGGGTACGCGCTGAGGCACCTGTCAAACACTTCATTTGTTATAATTAACTTCGAGGAGTGATTTGAGGAAAGGATCTCACGGAACTGAGCAGGAACCAGTAGCCGGCCCTTTGAATCAAGCGACTTGTAATGTTTTCCTGAAAAACCCGGCACCTTTCCTCCACGATTAACCACTTTTCACCACCATTACAGGAAAGTATATGTAAGGAGGCGATTATTGTCAAGAAAAAAATGACATATTTTTATACACTCCACATTTTGTGATGATAAAACACAGGACACACTACCTGTTGTATGGACGATTAGCTAAGAAGTCTTTCTGGTAGTTCACCTCCAATTTAGTGATTCATGTGCTGTTCCCGGTAATCCTTATGCACCTCCCTTATTTTCAAACCACCCTGTAGACATATCCCGCATCGATTATATATTTACAAAACAAGCTGAGGTTGTTAACAGCCAGGTCATATTTGATGATTACCCCTGGGTATCAGACCATTCAGGGGCACTTACAAAAGTAGCTCTTCAATAGAACAAGGGACACATCTCACAGGTCCTGCCCCCGCAACTTGCATATGCATTCTTGATTGCTGTATTCTGAAACGTATGATCGATCCTGTTGAAAGATTTTTGAATTATCTCACAGTTGAAAAAGGGCTTTCAGCAAATACCCTTGAAGCGTATAAGAGAGACATTACCAGGTTCAGAAAACATATAGAAGATGCAGGTCAGTCCATAACAGGTTTTACACGGGCTGATATCGTCTCCTATATAACCTTTCTCCGCGACTGCGGGAACCAGTCTTCTACGGTAGCGAGACATATTGCTTCGATCAGGGGACTCTGCAGGTTTTTTCTGTTGGAAGGAATCATCAGGGAAGACCCTGTTGAAAATCTCTCTACACCAAAGGGTTGGAAGAAAATTCCAAGAATCATAGGATCAGAAGAGGTGACTGATCTGCTGAACAAACCTGAAGGCAAAGCCCTCTCTCTCCGCGACAGGGCCATGCTTGAAATTATTTACTCATCGGGATTACGGGCCAGTGAGGTTATTAATATTAAAATGGACGATATAAACTTCGAGGCCGGTTTCATAACCGTGACCGGCAAAGGCTCAAAGCAGCGTGTTGTGCCTGTTCACGAGCTGGCCCTGAAAACTGTCACCGACTACATCGAGACCGTACGTCCCGGTATACTCAGAAAAAGGACCAGCCCGTATCTTTTCATCGCAAAAGGCGGCAAACCAATGACCAGGCAGAGGTTGTGGCAGTTAATAAAGACATACTCAGCCGGATCGTCCGTAAACATTTCCCCTCATACTCTCAGACACTGCTTTGCCAGTCATCTTCTGGACGGAGGAGCAGACCTGAGGGCGCTGCAGAAGATGCTCGGGCATACCGACATTTCGACAACCCAGATCTATACGAAGGTCACACCTGAAAGGTTAAGAAAGGTCCACAAGGACTACCATCCCCGCGGCTAATTAATAACCCGAAAACACTTTTTCTATAAAAATATAGATCTGTGAGATTCTGAGGACATTACCGACAAGTCAATGAAATCATGATTACAGTAGGCTCGCTGACTTATCTCTATAATGTTCAAAATAGGCTAGGATGCAAGGTCATTTATAACATCATGAAGTCTTCTGAACATCCTCAGTTTGTAGATTATCGATAACACATATCTATTTTCATAATCGAAGTGTTGAAGACTATCGTAATATCTAATTTTTAAATGGATTCTTGCAAATCAGTATGTTGAGGATAATATAAATTTATCAAGAAATAGCGAGTGTTAGATTGCTCCTGAAATGATATAAAAGAGGCTAGGAAAATCCCAGCCTTTTTTGGGGTAATGATCAAAATTATAGTTTCTATTTCGATAGTTATTGTGCCCTATTCAGAATTAATTACTGTAGGACTTATAATTTCCGTGGTCAGTTCAGAGATGATATCAACTATCTTATTGCGACTCCCTTTACAAACAAAATTTGTCTCACGAGCGTCACTATCCCCATCATAACTAATGACTTTCAGGTTGCTTGCTGTACATCCCTGAGACATAACTAATGTGTGTATAGCAGTTCCTCTTAAGGAGCAGTCATCTGTGCTTACAATATCGTGACTCATGTAGATACGGTCTATTGCATGCGTAACATCTCCACTCGCATCAAATCGAACGTCTTGAATTAAAACAGGGCTCCAACTAGATAGAGCACAAATGTACTTACCGATTAAAACCTCATTCTGTATTAAACGAGCAGGAACATTCTCTCTCGCCCCCTGGGCAGAAGTTGATGCAGACATCCCCAAAAGTATGATTATAGCAGCAGATAATAGAAGGGATAATCTTGATACAGACAATTTTCTGATGGTTTTCATTTACTAAAATCTCCTTTCCTTAGCGACTTTTTATTATATATGTGACAGATGCTAATATCGCATCTCTTCATGTATAAAGGTATGCGTTGTAAAAAGAGATGGTTAAGCCCGAATTCTTTATATAATACTATATTTTTAATCATTATGTCCATTGCAGGGTGTTACATAACTGGACTATTTACAGGTTGGGCCAGCTTTAAGCCTACGCATACGACACGTGTGTTGGCAGAGATCTTACTACCCTACAATCTCAACTTCGTGTCGTAAGAGGTGACAGGAAAAGTAATTAATCCTCTCACTTTCTGGAATAAATTAAGCCTTTTCTTAATGAATGGCATTTTATACTTTAAGCGAATTATCTAGATATGCTGAAACCACCATAACTGTTATTTATCTTGTAATTTATAGCGCCATGGAACAACAAGATAATACAGATGTGTCAGTGATTCACGATGAATAAGCAGTTGAGTATAGTTGACTGTTGTCAATAGCTGATGAAGCAGAATATTAAAGATTGATATAAATTATTATTTATTTGCAGTGACTCTGAAATCGAGGATTGTATCATGTTGCCTTCCTAAAAGAACGATCCACGGCTACCAATAATATCTAAAAGTCTTGAAATTGAGAAGATTTTGAAAATAGGAAATGCACATTATTACTTAAGAGCTATAGAAGAATGAAAATGAGGTTTAATGCTTGAAGCAGGGTGTCTAACTTTTACATGTAGGCATTTTTATTGCAATAAATAAAGAATAAGTGATGATAAATAGCACTACAAGAAAACTTGCGATGAAGATTTTTGATATTAATGTAAGCATTGTCATCCTCCTTATTATAAGTTAATTATATAAATATGCAAAATTAATGCCAGAGCATATTAAAATACTGCCTTTTGTTTTTGCCAATTAAAACAGTGCGTTATGATAATTAAAAAGTAATATTTTATTAGTTGAGAATAGAAATGGCACATTCGTTACTGTGTCATGTCACAATCTCACAATTATTATGCATCGATAGTTATCTTACTATTTGGCAGATGATAGTAAGTAATCAAAATAATCCATAGTGAATTAAATTGTATTGATAACTTCATAACATCCTCAGTATTTGGTCGGCCTACCAATGATTAAAAGAGAGAAAGTCTATGAAATCTGCCAATCTCCATTTCATTCATAAGATAATCAAATCTTGACAATCCAGACAGACGCAATTTTATTGATATGCCTGATAAATACTCAAAAATGAGATCTATTCAACACTGCAAATAAGAGGGTATTAGTGAGAATAAGTTCTGACTCAAACTTATTCATTATTATCAATTAGCTATGTTCCTGAAACATTTTCTAATGTATATTGGAAATGAGCGATATGAATAGGGAATGGAGTGCTATTGAATGTTCTCGAAGAATTTATTTCTTGATTCTTCTTATCTTTGCACCAAGCCGTTCAAATTTTGCCTCTATTTTTTCATATCCCCGGTCAATGTGATAGACCCGGTCCACAACTGTTGTGCCCTTTGCTGCCAGTCCTGCAAGAATGAGTGAGGCACTCGCACGCAGATCAGTGGCCATTACCGGTGCGCCCTTGAGAACATCCACTCCCTTGACCGTTGCGGTCGACCCCTCTATTTTTATATCAGCGCCCATTCTTTTTAACTCGGCAACATGCATGAACCTGTTTTCAAATATATTTTCTGTAATAAGGCTTGTTCCATCTGCTATCGTCATCAGGGTCATAAACTGCGCCTGCATGTCTGTCGGGAATCCGGGATAGGGCATTGTTTTTATATCTTCTGACGTCGGGCGTCCAGGTCCCTGTACATGAATGGTTGAAGCGTTGTGGGTTATATCTGCTCCTGTTTCCCTGAGCTTGCTTATAAAGGAATCAGTATGGCCGGGACTACAGTTATCAATCGTAACTTCACCTCCTGATATGGCTGCTGCTGTCAGAAACGTACCTGTCTCTATTCTGTCAGGGATTATTTTGTAGCTTAAGGGCTTAAGACTGGTTACCCCTTTAATGTTAATTATGCTCGTGCCTGCCCCCTCAATTTCCGCTCCCATTGATATAAGGGCATTGGCAAGATCAGTAATCTCAGGCTCGCATGCAGCATTCTCCAGCAGTGTTTCCCCCTCAGCAAGTGTTGCTGCCATCATGAGATTCTCGGTCCCGGTCACCGTAGGCATATCAAAATAAATTACTGCCCCCTTCAGCCTCTTTGCCTTTGCATGAATATAACCTTCAGAAAGATCAATGCTGGCCCCCATTTTTTCAAGCCCCATGATATGGAGATTAATCGGTCTGGCGCCTATTGCGCATCCACCGGGCAGGGAGACCTTTGCCTCACCTGTTCTGGCAAGCAGAGGTCCAAGAACAAGTACAGAAGCCCGCATTGTTTTCACAAAGTCATAGGGCGCCTCAATGGATGTAATGTTATTTGATTGAAGAATGGCCTCATCATCTTCCTGATGGTACCCCATACCAAGGTGAGCCAGGAGCTTCCCCATTGTTGTTATGTCACGAAGAAGGGGAATGTTGAAGATTGTATTTTCACCCGGACCGAGGATGGATGCTGCCATTACCGGCAGGGCCGCGTTTTTTGCACCGCTTATTCTTACATTGCCCTTAAGACTTGATCCACCTTCAATCTCTATCTTATCCATGTTGCCTGTATGACCCTCTCTTTTCCGCTGTAGTCTTTTATCATCTCAATCTGATTATATCCTGCATAATGTAACATCATGGCAATATCACCTGACTGGCCGTCCCCATGTTCAAACATAAGTAGCCCCTTGTTCGTCAAATAATGTACGGCCTCTGGTATAATCCGCCTGTAATAATCAAGTCCGTCTTCCCCTCCATCCAGCGCCTTTAATGGCTCCCAGTCCCTGACTTCAGGCTGAAGATGTTTGATCTCCTCTTTTCTTATGTAAGGAGGATTTGAAATTATCATATCAAAAGCATCTTCATTTCTGATTGCTTTAAAGAGGTCTCCCTTAAGAAATCTAACATTCGTGATGTTATTAATCCCGGCGTTTCTCTCTGCAACTTTCAGCGCTTCCTCAGAACTATCGCATCCAGTTACGACAGCCTCCGGAAATTGTTTTGCAATTGCTAGAGCCAGACAACCGCTGCCAGTGCAGAGATCCAGTACGCGGAGTTCAGAGTTTGGAGTTTGGAATTTAGTGTTAATTTCCCTGAAGCCTTGATCAGGGTTTTGTCTTTTACTCATAACTCTTAACTCATAACTCTTAACTGTCTTTAGAGCCTGTTCCGCCATCTGCTCTGTCTCGGGTCTGGGAATCAGGACCCCTTCACCCACTTCCAGCTTCATATTTATAAAATCAACGTTTCCAAGTATATATTGAAGAGGCTCATGTTCTGTTCTGCGTTTAACCATTTGTCCAATCAAATGTTCATCTTCCTTATTCAAATCAGGATTATCTTTGTAGAGCTTTACAGGATCTATATGCAGACCATAGCGTATCATGAGCTCTGCTTCTCTCTCCGCAGCTTCAATGCCAAATGGCATAAGTGTTCTGGTGACTTCCTTGATTTTATCGATTGCCTTCATGATTTAGGTATCAGGTATCAGCTAATCCTGACTACTAACTACTGACTCCTGACTACTGTCTTTATATTTCCTTCAGCTTCTCAGCCTGGAAATAGGTATTGAGTCCATCAAAGAGCTCATCAAGATCGCCCTCAAGTATTAAACTGAGTTTATGAAGCGTGAGCCCTATTCTGTGGTCTGTTACCCTGTTCTGGGGGAAGTTGTATGTCCTTATACGCTCGCTTCTGTCACCTGAACCCACCTGGGATTTTCTCTCTTCTGCCCTCTCCCTTTCCTGGCTTTCAAGTTCCAGGTCATACAGCCTTGAACGCAGGACCTTCATGGCCTTTTCCCTGTTCTTTATCTGTGACCGGCTGTCCTGGCACTGCACTATCAGACCTGTCGGTACATGCACGATCCGTACTGCGGAGTATGTTGTATTCACTCCCTGGCCACCCGGACCGGACGAACAGTAGGTATCAACTCGAAGGTCTTTTTCTTCTATTTTCAGATCAACTTCTTCAGCCTCAGGAAGGACAGCAACGGTCGCGGCTGAAGTATGTATCCTTCCCTGAGTTTCTGTTGAGGGGACCCGCTGCACCCTGTGGGTGCCGCTTTCATATTTCAGGCGGCTGTAGGCGCCCTTCCCCTGTATGGATGCTATAACTTCCTTTATGCCGCCTACGCCTGTGGAGTTCATGTCCATTACCTCCACTTTCCAGTTTCTGCCCTCTGCATACTTGCTGTACATTCTGAATAAATCTGCAGCAAACAGGCCGGCTTCATCTCCCCCGGTTCCTGCCCTGATTTCAAGAAGAATATTTTTTTCATCTCGAGGGTCTTTGGGAACAAGCATGAATTTTAATTTTTTTTCTAAGTCCGGCTTTTTCTCCTTAAGTTCGTCAAGTTCTGCCTCGGCAAGCTCCTGCATATCCTGATCGACATCAGACTTTAAAATCTCTTCAGCCTCCTGTATACCTGAAAGAGTCTTCTTATACTCCCTGATTACCGTGACGATCTCTTCAAGATCAGATTGTTCTTTGGAATACTTCTGGCTCCTGGTGTAATCAGAAAAAATCTCGGGATCTGACAGAATTGTTGTCAGCTCATCATATTTATGTTCAATCTCTTCCAGTTTATCCAGCAACATGACTCTTTATCTCCTCTGAATCCTGTTTTCCCGAATCTATCCCTAATGTTTCCTTAAGGGCCTTAATGGCAACCTCTATCTGGTCAGATGAAGGTGTGCCGGTAGTAAGCTGCTGAAGCCACAGGCCAGGCATGGACATATAACGAATAAATGAATTATTCATTTTTTTTGAAGACAATTTAATAAACTCATAGGACAGTCCTGCGATTAATGGGATAAGCACTATCCGGGACAGGAACTTTTCCAAAAATGGCCAGTCTTTGGGAATAACTGAAAAGACCAGGATGCTCAGAAGCATTACCATGATAAGGAAGCTGGTCCCGCACCTGGGATGGAGCGTGCTGTAATTATCAACCTTCTCAGGTGTCAACTCAACCCCTGCCTCATAGGCATGCACTACCTTGTGCTCAGCTCCATGATACTGAAATACCCTCCTGATGTCCTTCATCATACCGATGGAAAGTATATAGATAAGAAAAAACGCAACCCTGATGACTCCATCAACCAGATTGAATATCAGGGAACTTTCACTTATTGGGGTATACACCGTTCCCAGGAGTTTCGTGCCGTATAGCGGCAATAAAAAAAACAGCCCGATCCCTATTACAAATGAGACAAGCACTGTCATAAAAAGGGAAAAGTCAGACGGCTTTTCCTCCTCATGCCCGGAGGCCTCAGCAGAATAAAGCAGGGCCTTTATCCCGATGGACAGGGCCTGTCCAAGAGCAACAACTCCACGGACGATTGGCCACTTAAGTGGTTTGGGGAGTTCCTTTATGGTTTCCTTCTTAAAGACAATGTCCTTGTCAGGTGAACGTACTGCTATGGCATACACATTCCCTGACCTCATCATGACGCCTTCTATAACTGCCTGTCCGCCAATATCACCCATTATAACTCCTTGAGAACATCCGCAGATTTCACAGATTTAAGCAACCAATCTGTGTTAATCAGCGTAATCTGCGGATCACATAATTAAAAAAGGAAAACCCACACTTATTAATATACAAAAAAAGCGCGCGTTTTCCTTTATAAGTATTGCTACTTTTTGTGTTTTGCGTATTTTTTTCTGAACTTATCAACCCTTCCCTCAGCATCAACCAGTTTCTGCTTGCCGGTGAAAAAGGGGTGACATTTCGAGCAAATATCTACATGTATGGAATCCTGGGTAGACCTTGTAGTAAAGTTCTCTCCACAGGCACATACAGCATTGACTTCCTTGGTTTCGGGATGAATTTTATCTTTCACGTTGACCTCCAACTATAAAATATAGCAGAGATGTACAAAAATTTGCAACTCCAGAGTTTCAAAAGACCAGAAATAGTTTTCGCGAAAAAGTCGGTTTCTTGAATACGAACAGACCTGCCACATTCTGTTCAGGATAATTGCATAAAGCCTTTTTTCATCATCATCCCTTCAATTTTAGCTATATGCTCTTTTTCAGATATGATTATTCTATCACTCAATGATTCATCATCAACGGATAACACATGTGCTATAAGTTGATTTGCAAACATTTCAATCATGGTCCCCTCAAGCCGTAATGCAATATTGAGAGCATCTTCAAATGACAATGGTGTTGAGCGAATCTCCTTGTTTCTCTCCTCAGCAAACCTGACACTACTCTTAACAAGTGCTAATGTGGGAATTAAATCTGTCGATGGTAACAGATCAATCATGGCCGTATAATTGGCTTTGGTTAACCAGATTGCATGCTCTGTCTCATCCTGATAAAGATCTGTCCAGAACAGTTTTTCGACAGGAAATAATTGCACGAAATAGCTGTATATGGATGAAACAGTCTGCTCCATCTCAAGGCAGCCATGTATGATCCCGGGTAATCCCATAAACGGGATTATACCTGAAGTAAGCGATGGAATCCAGGAAATAAGCGTACAGGTACCGTTCTACCAGATTAATGACAGGAAGGAATCAAGGTCTTTCTGCAGACTATTGAATTTGCACCAGACAACCGTGCACTCCTCGGAGCGGTAACAGTACCCGTCTTTTATCACCACATGGGTACCAACGCCGGTACGTTTTTTGAAAGGACAGGGCATATGAAGTTTCCCTGATTCAATGGCAAAACACTTCTGCATAAAAGGGTCTTTCATACCTTTATTGTATCTCATAACAGTTCATTTGCAAAACATTGAAATGTGCCATATATCCTGTTCATGTATAACATCGTATATTATTGCTTTAATCTTTAACTTTATTTATTGATGAACATGAGAATGCATTGTCATTCTGAATGTATTTCAGAATCATGCCTTTTAGCACATCGCACGTCTGGGATCCTGAATCAAGTTCAGGATGACAAAAACATAATATCACATTCCAGGTCGTAAGAGTTGATGCTGCTCCATCTGAAGTTTCTTAATCAGGGAAGCATCCTTTTGCTTCTCAGCCTCTCTTATCTTTGTCTGAATCTCGGCGAGCATCCTTTTCCGCATATTCTCTTTCAGTTTCCTTATACAGTCCTCCAGCGCTTTTTCAGCGTCTTCAATATCATCCCGCATGGTCAATTCTGTAATGTAGGCTTTGCCTGATTCATCAAAGTTTGAAAGAAGGTCATTAATGCCCGTGATTCCAATACTGATTTTTTGAAATATTTCCCTTGATAAAGGATCTGTAAAATCTTCCGGTGCCAGCCTTGATGCAAACCCGGCAGCCTTGTCAGGCAGTTGAAGCATGAGCTGGAGTGTGATTACCTCATCGAGGAGCTTTGGCACGGGTTTGGGGTGTGAATGAGAATTGCCGGCAGCAGTGTTGTACCCTCTGCTTAACCTCTTTCCTGCCTTTTTTAATTCCTCAATAATAAAAACTTCATTTATCTTAAGCCCCTCTGACAGCATTTTCACATAGTCCCCCTGCAGGACCTTGTCAGGGACCCTGGAAATCGTCTCAATTGCCTCACGCGCAATGGCGCGCCTGTCTGCCTTGAGTTTTAATAGGAAATCAATTATTGTCAGGGGATTATCAAGAAGTTTTTGAAATTCCTCCGTCCCGTGCTTTCTTAAATAACTGTCCGGGTCATCCCCGGAAGGGAACAGAAGCAGTTTGACATTCAGTCCGCTTTCAAGCAGTATGTCAGCTGCTTTTTTTGCGGCCTTGATCCCTGCCTGATCGCTGTCAAAGACAAGCACAACATCTTCAACGAACCGCTTTATCAGCTTACCATGCTCCTGTGTCAAGGCCGTACCTAAAGGCGCAACCGCATTTGAAATGCCATACACACGTGCTGTGATTACATCCATATAGCCTTCCATGAAAAGCGCATAGCCCGTTTCCTTTATTGCATTCTTAGCTCTATATAAGCCATACAGGACCTTCCGCTTGTTGAATATCAGTGTTTCGGGTGAGTTCAGGTATTTTGGATCAGTCCCGTCAATAGACCTTCCGCCAAAGGCAACGACATCACCTTTCAGATCATAAATCGGAAAGATTATCCTGTGGCGGAATGTATCATAATAACCCTTTGTGCCCTGGGATATAAGTCCCGCCTTTTTTATTGCATCCGGTTTGTATCCTTTTTTTGTCAGATAATTCAGCATTGCGTTCCAGGACTGCGGAGCATATCCGAGAGAAAACAGTTTTTGAGTATCCTTGTCTATTCCGCGTTCTTTAAGGTATTTCTGAGCTTGCTCACTCCTGGCTACATTGTGCTCAAATAATGCGAGCGCATCCTTATGGATACTCACCATGGTCTCTTTTTCACCAGTCTTCCTGACTGTGCCGGTGCGTGTCCTGAGTTCTACCCCTGCACGTTTGGCAAGCACAGTAAGCGCTTCAGGAAATGTCAGGTTTTCATACCGGGTGAGAAAAGAAAAAATATCACCGCCTGTATTGCAGCCAAAGCAGTGGAAAATCTGCTTTGCAGGACTTACGGTAAAGGAAGGTGTCTTCTCGGTATGAAATGGGCAGAGCCCTTTCCAGTTCTGACCTGCCTTTTTCAGGCTTATGTATTCTGAAATGAGATCAACTATATCAAGCCTGTTTTTTATATCTTCAAGGGTGTTGTCGTGGGCAGGCATAATTTAAAAAGGAAATCGTCCGCAGATTTCACAGATTCCTGAGATTAATGAGTTGCTGGTGTGCTGGGTTTTGAATTGAATATCATGCATCTATTTCCCAATTTATCTGAGTAATCTGTGGATAAATTTGTTATTTGTTTCTGCTGAATCTTCTAAATCCCGAGCAGGGGAGAATCTTCAGACTGCCTTTTTTCTGCAGCTCATCCAGCATCAGGTTTATACCCAGGTTATCGCTCGAGATATGTCCGGCAATGACCACATTGAGATGATGCTTTTCTGCTTTTTTCCTGTGCTCATCACTTAAATGCATTGCAATAATGGTGTTTACCCCTGAATTCGAGAGGCTTTCAAATATGTCTTTTGCCCCTTCAGTCCCACCGGTCATATCTACAAAGACTTTGCCTGCGGTCCTTTCTTTTGAACCGATAAGAACCTTCGGCCCCGCATTATTGAGGGCAGCTTCGCGATACTCAGGAATGTCAAGAAGTATGTTTAATATTTCACCAAGGGTATCGGGTTTCTTCTTCTCCATCAGTTTCTGCAGATAGCTTGCCACCATATTGTCAGTAGGTGTGTGCATGCACATAAAGGGAATATCAAGAAGTTTTGCAGCATCTACGGCCCTTGTATGGTTCGCGGGCATAAGCCGTCTTTCAACTTCTTTGATCCTTCCTTCAAGCAGGTCTTCTGCGATATTGATCGGAACGCCAACCCTGTTAAGAATATCTGCCTGCATGTGCATTACTTCATAAAAGTTTGCAAATGCCTTGCCTTCCGGATGATGGGCGATAACAAGGTCCACTTTCTGCCCTTTTTCAGACAGCCGGTCAGCAAGGACAAGCTCACCTACCTCCATATCAACTCCAACAATAATGGTTTTTATCTCCTCATCACCTGTTCCATGCAGCATCCTTGTGTCTGCATAGGGATTTGAAAGACTCTCAACATCAAAGAACTCCCTGTCACTTTTTTTCATGTCCTTATACGAAGCATTCTTTTTTTCAAGGGTTTTCAGTACGGTTTTCTTTCCGCGGGGGTCTGCTTCTATTCCTTTTGCGACTACCGTTTCATAGAGCTTCCTAAATTTCACCTATACCTCCAGAATTTCTTTTAACAGTTTGTTTGCAAGCCTGCCATCAACCAGCCCCCCTGCCTTACCCATTACTGCCTTCATTACTTTTCCCATTTCCTTTGGGCCCGCAGCTCCCAGCTCTTTCACGGTGTCTGCAATCAATGATTTTGTTTCTTCTTCAGAAAGCTGCTTCGGAAGGTAGCTTTCAACCACAGCAAGTTCCTGCTGTTCCTTTTCCGCAAGCTCTGTCCTTCCTGCCTTTGTATACTGGTCAATCGATTCTTTCCCGCGTTTAACAAAGGTCTTTAATATGGCTTTCACCTCATCATCATCGAGAGGCGCTTTTTTGTCAATTTCCCTGTTCCTGACTGCCGACTTAATCATTCTTAAAATCGACACACTGTTCTTGTCCCCGGCCTTAAGGGCCGTATTCAGATCGTCAGAAATTGTTTTAAAGATAGGCACCAGTTACCTCGATTTCCTGGACTGCTTGTCAGCTTTTTTTCTGGCAGCAATCGATTTCTTTTTCTTTTTTACGCTGGGCTTGTCATAATGCTCACGTTTTCTTACTTCAGACAGAATTCCTTCTTTTTCACACTGCTTTTTGAATTTGCGGATAGCATTTTCAAAAGACTCGTTTTCCCTGACTTTTATTAAAGGCATTCATGTTCACCTCCCTCGATGATGCATTTAACATATATATATTCAACAAATCATTATAGGTAATGTCACATTTATTATAATCGGGCCGCAGACATTACAATAAGCAAACGTATGTTAGTTTGTTAAGGATCAGCCAGACCCTGCAATTTAGTCCGAAACATACTATAAAAAAGCTAAAATGCAGACTAACAGTATAACCTTAAAGCAGAATAAAAAACCATATATTACTCTGATTTATGACCTGCTCAGCCATACCTGGCAATTTTATTGTTAAAATGCATATCAATAAGCATATTTGTTTTGATCCCATGCATATATCTCAACGCATTCAACACATTTTTACAGTAGGCCTGCTTTACGTATATTTTTTTTGGATAATCCGGACAAAGGGTATGAAGACAGCAGCATTTCTGTCTACTCTATAATCTTGGGAACCCTATAGAAATGTTCGTCTTCAGCAGGTGAATTCCTGAGAACCTCGTTGCGGGAAAGGGATGGTCTTAATGTGTCTTCCCTGAATACATTTTTTACCGGAAGGACATGAGCAGTAGGCTCAACATCCGCAGTGTCAAGTTCATTGAGTTTATGTATATATTCGATTATACCGCCGACCTGTCTGGAAAAAAGTTCTTTTTCACCATCCGTAAGCTTGAGTCGGGCCAGAAGGGCTACGTGCTCTATGTCCACTATAACTTCTCCAGGTTGGCAAACTTAAGAGACAGTCTTTTCATTCCTACCGTTGGAAAGTTCACCATTACTTTCACATCATCTGTCTCTCCATAACTGTCTCTTACGACCCCTACGCCCCATTTGGGATGTTTCACTCTTGATCCTGTCGAAAATGGAGAGCTGCCCATAAGATTGGCAGGCACCTTTATCACTGATGTCTTAACTGCATCAGCCCTTGGCCTTTTTTCGACGTTCTTATAGTATGTGGAGGGTATGTCATCAAGAAATCTCGATGGTTTCTGTTCCTGTACCGATGCATAGAGCCTTCTCTTTTTTGCACCTGATAAAACGAGCATGTCCTGGGCACGGGTAACACCTACATAAAAGAGCCGCCTTTCCTCCTCGAGCTCCTCCTCATCTTTGACAGCATGGAAATGAGGGACGAGTCCGTCTTCAATTCCTGCAATAAATACTACAGGGAACTCAAGGCCTTTTGCATTGTGAAGTGTCATAAGTGAGACACAATCCTCAGAACAGTTCTCATCAAGTCCGCTATACAGCGCTGCAGAGTCAAGATAACTCCTGATGTCAGCGCCTTTAGCAGAGCTGACAAGCTCCATCAGGTTTTTGGCCCTGTCTTCACCAACCCACTCATCATATCCTGTTTTTTCATAGATCAGCTCTATCAGGTCAGATACATCAGAATCAATGTGTGAAGTGAGGTCTTCAATAATATCTGCAAAGCCGCTTATTTTGTCTTTTAAAGAGTTGGTGTACCCGCTGCTTTTGATAATATGCTTCATGGTCTTATAAAGGCTTTCATCCCTTTTACGGGCCTCATTTTCAACCCGTGCAATTGTAGTGGCACCGATCTGCCTGGGAGGACAGTTAATAATCCTGCGAAGACTTACAGAATCATCAGGATTAACAATAACCTTTAAATACGCTATGATGTCTTTTATTTCCTTGCGCTGATAAAAACTGATACCCCCGTAAATACGGTAAGGCTGACCGTTTTCTCTCATCGCCTCTTCGAGCGCCCTGGACTGCTGGTTTACCCTGTACAAAACAGCCATATCCCTGTAGGAATATTTTCCCTTCTGGTAGAGTTCCTTTATTACCTGTGCAATATAACGGCCTTCCTCTTTTTCATTGAGCGTAGTGCAGTAGCATATGTTGTCACCCTTTTTTCTGTCCGTCCAGAGTTTTTTCTGCATCCTGTCAGGGCTCTTGGTAATAATGCAATCTGCCATATCCAGAATCCTGCGGGTAGAACGGTAGTTCTGCTCAAGCCTTACCACCTTTGTCTTTTTAAATTCTTTCTCAAAGGTATGGATATTCCTGACTTCAGCGCCCCTGAATTTATATATGCTCTGATCATCATCTCCCACAGCACAGATATTCTTGTGTTTGGAAGCAAGAAGTTTTGCAAGTCTGTACTGGGAGGTGTTCGTGTCCTGAAACTCATCAATCATGAGGTATGAAAAATCCTTCTGGTATTTTTTCAGTACGCTGGGATGGTCTTCATATAGTTTGACCGTGAACATAATAAGGTCATCAAAATCAAGTGCATTATTTTTCTTCAGTTCATCCTGGTAACGAACATAGACCCTCGCAAATTTCTCATCAAACCCGTAGCTGTCTTCATTGGCAAGAATATCATCAGGTCCGGTCATCGCAGCCTTTAAAGAAGATATCTTTGAGAGAATCCCTTTATAAAGGGCTTCGTGGATCTTAAACTCCTTCAGGATCGAACGGACCAGATGTCCGGCATCATTTTCATCATATATGCAGAAATCATTTCTGAAGCCAAGCTTATTGATATCTCGTCTTAAAATCCTTGCACTCAGTGAATGGAATGTCCCCACCCAGAGGCCATTTGTATTCTTCCCCGTGAGCTGCTCTATTCTTTCCTTCATTTCCCGGGCGGCCTTATTTGTAAACGTCATTGCAAGTATGGAGGTAGGGGCAACCTTCTGGGTAGAGGTAAGATATGCAAACCTGTGGGTAATTACCTTTGTCTTTCCGCTACCGGCTCCTGCAAGAACAAGCATGGGGCCTTTCAGATGCGAAACTGCTTCTTTTTGTTGAGGATTCAGATTATTCAACAGTGCTTTTTTAGTCATGCTCTCCCCTCGCGCGGCGATGTATTTTCGAGATATAATACTGCAGGAAGTAAATATAATTCCTTTAGATTGTTAATTATATCAGAATAGCCGGTATTACTTCTACCTTCTTATGAAGTAATTGTCATAATTTATATTTGGAGTGGATCAAGCCGATCATTTACCTGCCATGACTGGGAGCAAGGAGATCAGGGATTTCATTACAGGCAACGGAATGATGCACCTGCTTTCCTGCAAGGCAACTATGAACAGATAATGCCTTTTCTGAAATAATCCGTATCATTAAAATAAATGCCAGCAACCTACATGCGCATATACTCTTTTATCAGCTTCGGGTACATTAACGGATTAAACAGAATATTCGTCATCAGATAACACTCATGTGTGCAGAAACACCCTGTATCCTGAATTGACCTTATTATTATTTTTGCCCTTTTACTCTTTAAAATGTTATCAATGTCATACCCGTGTTCACGTACATTCCCCAGTTTCTTTTCAAAGGATTCACAGGGGTAGATATCCCCGGATTCTGTTAACACAAGATTCAGTTTCCCGGCATAACAGGGAATTTGATATTTATTGGTCGTAACAGTTTCATAGATCACCTTTCTCTGTACGATATCCTGTGCGGCCTTCAGTCCGGCGCCTTTAAAGCGATACGTGCCGGACCGTCTGCTTATCAGATTCGAAGCAAGCATATCAATCGTTTTTTTATATTTATCCATATCAATTTTTTTTAATCTCCTGTCCTGAACATCCCCTCTGATTAAGGAAACTGTATGTGTGTTTATCCTGTCCAGCCCGTTAACAAAACTGATCAGTTCATCCATGCTGTCCTGGTTGTCAGAACAGAATACCGAATTCACCCCCAGCTCAAAATTCGGGTATCTGTCCGGCAGCTCTTTGAGTACGTCATACGTTTCCATGGTCTTTGTAAAACTGCCTTTCCCCCTTATCCTGTCATGGATGTCTTCTGTTCCTTCAATGGAAAGTTTCAGGGCGATCGTACTCTCGCTGCAATACTTCAATATTTTTTCTATGTTGCCCATGATGATATCGGTAAGAAGCCCGTTAGTCGGAAACAACATAATGGCCGGTTTATTATTTCTGTAAAACACCTGTGCAACCTCAACCAGGTCCTTTCTCAGAAAAATCTCCCCCCCTGAAAATGCAAGCCAGAGTAATGTGCCCATTGAGCGGGAGATCTTTTCAATTTCATCCAGTGATAGCTCAGGCTTATCATTTCCCCCTTTCTTGTCAGAGAGATAAAAACAGAAAGGACATGAGGCATTACATCTGCCGGTAAGGAAAAAAGTCAGCTGGACCGGTTTTCTCTTGTAGACAACAGACCCTATATGACGGAACGGTGAATGGGACATTACACCCTCATTTGCCAGTTATATATTTCATCATTCCTGCAGCAGTTCCCAGCCCGACAGGCAGGGGATAAAGCAGTGAATAGTAAAGAAAGGCAAAAAAAGCAAATACTCTGCCTTTCGCTTTTAAAAAAGCATTTATCAGCTTTCTGCTGAGGAACACATTCACAATCATTATAATAGGAATGACTGCAATTATTACGGAATTCTGCAATACAACCGAGATAAGTATGAGCAATAAAATCAGTACATAGAGCGCTACATTGGTCTTGAACTCTGCTGAAGCACACCCTGAGTCAGCGAACAGGTCCCTGTTATGCAGAGAATACAGACACCAGTACGCTGTTTTTCTGTATGCATTGCGTAAAGACCCTGATAACGTAAAACCAAAAATATGTCTCACCTGAATATCAGGGTTCATCATAAGTTTTATTCCGGATTTTTTTAACCGGTGACTGTACTCAACATCCTCTATGATGGGCATGAAATCTTCAGGAAATCCCTGACTCTCATCAAACGTTTTTTTAAACATGATCATGGCATGAGCTGCGATATAGTCAGGATCTGTCACATTTCTTGTTTCAGAGTAATGTATCCATACCGACTGAAATGTGTTAAAAAAAGCATCATCATATGCCACCTCAGCATACGTGCCTCCTACCAAATGATCAGGAGTTAATGCCGACATAGCCTTGTTTACGATGGAAAGTGTGTCCTTCTGAAGGAGACAGTCAGAGTCAATAAAAAACACGATTTCCCCTCTGCACGTTCGTGCTCCTGTATTTCTTGCCTTTGATGTACCAGATCTTGTATCAAGACGCAACAGCGTGCAGGGATACTGACTGATAATCTCTGCCGACCTGTCATCTGAGCAGTCATCAACAACAACGACTTCAAAATTCTTATACTGTGAGGCAAACGCCGCCTGAAGACAGGCGCCTATTGTGGTCTCGCCATTATAGTTGGGAATGATAACCGATATATGTTTTTCCATTGAAATAGGGGGCAGAGTATGCCCGGTTTCCAGAATCAGCTTTTGGCATTTAATACAGCATAATATTATAATATATTGGCATATACATACGTTTCTCACAGTTTGACAAAATATTTTGTATCATTCTAAGATTATAATCAAAATCAAAATAATTCGAGGTAGTCATGCATCCTAATGTAGAAGAAGTATCTGCAACAACAAGAAGGCTTAAAATAACCATACCTGAAGACGTAATTTCAGCTGAAGTCAGAAGTATTTACGATAAAATCAGGGTGACCACCAAAATCCCCGGATTCAGGCCGGGAAAGGCCCCCCAGTCCATACTTGAAAAACGGTTCGGGAAGAATGTGGAAGCAGAAGTAATAGAGAAGATCGTACCTCAATACTATATGTCTGCAATAAAGGAGGCCTCACTTGAGCCGGTCACCTATCCCAATATCGATGAACAGATAGAGCTTAAACAGGGAGAGCCGCTTTCCTTTTCTGTCACTGTTGAGGTAAAGCCGGAAATTGGCGAAATCAACTTTGACGGTATCACCCTCAAGAAGAAGTCTTTTACTGTAGGGGATGATGAAATAGAAAAATCTCTCTCCATGCTTCAGGAGAGCAAGGCCCTGTTTTCGGTCACTGAGGAGCCGTTACAGGATGGAGACATGTCCATTCTGGATAGTGAGGCATACATTGATGACAAACTCCAGGACAGCCTGTCTTATAAGGAATACCCTTTATTAATTGGTTCAGAGGAGATGCCGAAAGATTTCAGTGAAGCCCTGACAGGAAAGAAAAAAGGAGACTCCGTTGAAGTCACCATTCCTTTTGAGGGTGACCATCCTAATAAATCAATAGCGGGAAAAGAGGTCTTATTCAAAATAGACGTCAAAGAGACAAAGAAAAAGAACCTCCCGCCAATCGATGATGAGCTTGCCAAAGAGGCCGAATGCAATACGCTTGATGAACTAAAAGAAAAAATAAGAGAAAATCTGGGCAAGCGAAAAGAAAGCCAGATCAATCTGGAGTACAAGAAGGACATTCTGGACGACCTGATTAAAAGTCATGACTTTGCTGTCCCGGAGTCCATGGTGAATGGAGAGATAGAGTCCCTTATTCAGCAGGAAAAGGAGAATGCGAACAGAACAGGCGCTACCGTCAAACCGGATGAAGAACTGAAAACCGGGTTTGCTGAAAAAGCAAAGAATAATGTAAAGAGCGTGATCCTCCTTGAGACGATCGGGAAGAAAGAACATATTGAGGTCAGCGATGCTGATACAAAGAGCGCAATTGAAGAGATTGCTGTCCGGAATAATCTCAATGTAGAAGAAGTTACCAAGTTATATGCGGTCAGGGAAGGATCAATGGATGCATTAAGGAGCAGGCTATTTGCTGACAAGGTCCTTGACCATATTCTGGAAAAATCTAAAATTGAAGATTAGAAATGTGTAGGGGCGAACGGCCGTTCGCCATTACCATAATGTAAGGAGATAATATGAGTTTAATTCCGATGGTTATTGAGCAGACAGGCCGTTCCGAAAGGGCATATGATATATATTCAAGGCTCCTGAAAGACAGGATCGTCTTTATAGGCACGCCTATCGATGACATTCTGGCCAATACGGTTATAGCCCAGCTGTTGTTTCTGCAGACCGAAGATCCTGACAAGGACATTCATATATATGTTAATTCACCGGGCGGTGTGGTCTCGGCAGGTCTGGCAATATACGATACCATGCAATATATAAAACCGGACATCGCTACGTACTGCCTTGGGCAGGCCGCAAGCATGGGAGCGCTTCTTCTGACTGCCGGCACAAAAGGAAAACGGTTTGCCCTTCCTAATTCACGTATGATGATACACCAGCCCATTGGTGGCTTTCACGGTCAGGCCACGGATGTTGAGATCCATGCAAAGGAAATCCTGAAAATGAAGGAATCCCTCAACAATATCATGGCCAAACATACAGGCCAGCCTTTTGATAAAATACAGGTAGACACGGAAAGGGATTTTTTCATGTCGGGGAAAGAGGCCAAGGAATACGGATTGGTTGATGATGTAATAGCAACTCTGAAAAAGGATTAATTAAATGGACGATAAAAAAAATAAAGTGAACGACACACTGAAATGTTCTTTCTGCGGTAAGGGACAGAAAGAGGTCAGGAAACTGATTGCCGGACCTACCGTATACATTTGTGATGAATGCGTGAACCTCTGTAATGAAATCATGGCAGAGGAGTTTGATTCCTCTTTTGATATTAATATTTCAAATAAACTTCCGACCCCTAAAGAGATAAAGAGCTTTCTTGATGAATATGTCATTGAACAGGACCATGCAAAAAAAGTACTGTCTGTCGCGGTCCACAATCATTATAAGAGAATCAATAATCCCGAGAAATCTGATATAGAACTTCAGAAGAGTAATATCATTCTTATTGGACCTACAGGAACGGGAAAAACAATACTTGCCCAGACCCTGGCAAAATACCTTGATGTACCTTTCACTATTGCTGATGCCACGACACTGACTGAGGCAGGGTATGTTGGAGAGGATGTTGAAAACATCATCCTCAAACTCCTGCAGGCAGCAGACTATGATGTGGAACGTGCCCAGCGCGGTATCATTTATATTGATGAGATCGACAAGATAAGCAGAAAAACTGAAAACGTATCAATAACAAGAGACGTATCCGGTGAAGGGGTACAGCAGGCCCTTCTGAAAATAATCGAAGGCACCATAGCAAACATACCGCCCCAGGGCGGAAGAAAGCATCCGCAGCAGGAATTTGTGCAGGTGAATACCTCAAATATCCTGTTTATGTGCGGCGGCGCCTTTGTAGGTCTTGAAAAGATCATTGATCAGAGGACCGGCAAAAAAGTTGTTGGTTTTGGCGCCAAACCTGAAAAGACCAGCTCCAGAAAAATTGGAAAAATCCTTAAGCAGGTCCAGCCGCAGGACCTGATCAAATATGGTCTTATCCCTGAGTTTGCAGGCAGAATCCCGGTAGTGGCGACCCTCGATGAACTCGGCAAATCCGCGCTGGTGAGGATACTTACCGAACCCAGGAACGCCCTTGTCAAGCAGTTCCAGCGGCTTCTTTCATTTGACAACGTTAAACTGAGTTTTACGGAAAAAGCCTATAAAGCCATAGCAAAGGAAGCGTTAACACGGAAGACAGGTGCCCGGGGTTTAAGGGCCATCCTCGAAGAAGTAATGCTGGATATCATGTTTGAGGTCCCGTCCCAGACCAATATTACTGAGTGCGTAATTACCGATGATGTGATAACCAAAAAAGGGAAA
>CAMYJJ010000007.1 GCA_947258735.1 Thermodesulfovibrionia bacterium
CGGGAAGGTTCTTTTTAAGGATCGCAGACCATTCCGCAGGAAAAGGAGTGCTCAGCAACGCCCGCCTTTTTTGCTTTCGGCGGGCAGAAGCAAAGGCCTTTATGCCCCAGATCGCAGCTCCGGCAATTAAGAAAATAATTAAAAGTTTTATCACAGTCATGTTAATGTCCGGGGTCAGATCTTTTATCGTGACTGTCTGTGTAGTCATGAAAGATCTGACCCCACTCACGAAATCAATTAGATATGTGAAGAATGGAGCCCTGACACCACCCTTATTATTCTTAAAAAGGTTTCGGCTATAGCCTGTTCGAGTCCATGCTGTTGTTAGGGCCCCTTATAACTCAAACATTTCCTGGAGCGTTGATGATACCTTTTCGTATGTACTCTTCTTCACGCGCCCTATTTTTTTAATTAATCTTGATTTATCAATTGTTCTGATCTGATCGAGTACAATCTGCCCCTTCTTTCCCTGAAACTCAATTGGTACTCTTGTAGGGTATTTCTTGCTCGATGATGTCATCGGAGCAACAATAACTGTGTTAATGTTATGATTCATTTCATCTGGAGATATTATAACGCACGGTCTTGTCTTCTTAATCTCACTTCCACGCGTAGGGTCTAGTGACACTATACATATATCAAACCTGTTAACTACCACTCCCACTCATCCTCATCAAAATCATTCGTTATTCCATCATCCATCAGTAAAATATCATCTTGGCCTTCATGCATCTTCTTGAATGCCTTTCCCCAACCATCTCTAGCTGTATGAGATGACTTGATTATCACACAGTCTTCTTTCGTTTCTAACTCAACTTCATCATTGATATGATATTGATCGAGGATGACTTTTGGTATTCGTATCCCTCTGGAATTGCCTATTCTTACGACTTTTGTTTTAACGCTAGACATCTTATGCCTCCTGATAATGATTACATTGTAATTACATTAATAGTATAGCCCATGGACGATAAAATGTCACTTTATTTTTTGCCCTAACGCAGAAACCACTGATGCATGACATGAAGCGTATTTTCATGCATGTAAGGTAGTTTGCATATAATGAACTATTAATTCGCAATAGAAATCTGGGTTTCTTCAAAAAGGTGATTGCTGATTAGTTCAGTTTTCGCAGCTTCGGGATCAGGTGTAAATAATAATATCCTTAAATTTTCTTCTGCTCTAGAGAAACAAACATAAGCGAGCTTTCTGCTTCTTTCGTACTGTCCCTCAGTCGGGTTCCCTGATGTATTTGGTGTTAGCGTTTTAGTAAAGCTATAGTTATTCCATGCAGCTTCAGAATCATCAAACACAACGAGGACATCTTTATATTCTTCCCCTTTTACGCCGTGCTGAGTGCTAAATGGTGTGTTTTCATTAAAAAACTCAACAAATGGTTCTATTTCTTTTGCTGTCATACTGAGGAATGCGTCTGATAACCAGTCACTTTTATCAATCGAATGTAGGTCTTGACTGTACTCTTCTGCTCTTGGTGCTCGATCTAAGTGTTCTGATAAACGATCCGAAATCTTGCACAAATTGTTTGCACGGCAGTACTTCAATATGTCATCTAATGATCCACTATCCCATAGTTCAGATAGTCCGTTTATGTTCTCAAGAGCAAGTTGTTTCATTTCGCCTAAAGTCCGTTTAGCATTTATACCTTTTGGGTCGAAAGCTGGACTTGTCCTTCTTAGTATATCTACAACCTTTCTTAGGTCACCTTCACGGTGAGCCTGTACTAGAGGGCAAATAGAACTTATAAATGGTTTTATTAGAAAATGGTCTCCTGCTTGATAGTCTTCTTGAGCTTTTGTTGAAGAAAAGTTTCCAGTGAATAGCTTTTGAAGTTCAGGAAAACCACCACGCCTTGCAATCATTTGGTGAACGAGAAATAGATGCTTCACATCATCTCGTCCGTTCCAACCCCAACCCAAAAGTGCTTCTTCGAAACGCTCTGAAACTCGTATTATCTGATCTTCTGAGTATCTCCTACGTTCGCCCGCTGGTTCTTCAGCTGCTACAAGCAGGATAAGAACACTACCTTCAATGTCAGCATTCATTCCGGCAGGAACTTGTTGCACATCAGTTCGAAAAGCATTCAGCAAGTCAATCACTTTACAAGAACATCGGAAATTCTCTTCTTTTGTAATCAAAGCTGAATTCTCTGGCCCAGCAAAATCCCCCGCTCGCTTATCGTATATTTGCTGCATCGGATCACCGAAATAACCGACTACTGGTAGCCCATTATTCCCACAAAGCTTATTGAGAGCCTCTACTACATTGCTAAAAGTGTCTTGAGCCTCATCGACTAAGAAGTATGGATACTTTTGCCCCATGATTGTACGAAGCATCTCGTTCTCTAATATCAGATAGGCAGCTATATCGATAATATCATCATGATTTAGTTGACCTTCTGAATAATTGCTAAAGTTCGTGTCATTGTAATCAAACTTCTCTACGTTATTTAAACTTTCAAGATCCGCCTGCAACAGGGCGATTTTCTCTCTCGCAGCTATGGCTCTTTTACTTTGCCCTCCATTATCATCCCTTTGCTTCTTTTCGATGTGCTTTGGAATAATGTGCTCACGAAGTGCTTCACGAATATTTGGTGTAAACCTTTTGATCTCTCCCCATAAAAAGGTGTGGAGAGTAGAAATTAAAAATAATTCGTCCCAGTCTACCCGGGCTGAAATAACATCAACTGCTCGATTTGTATAAGTAATACACGCAATTTTTTTGTCATCACGGCGAAATTCTGAGCCTTTTTCTTCCCTTAGATGCTCAAGTGCTGTAACAAGTGAAGTTGTCTTTCCTGAGCCTGCACCAGCAATTACAGAAAAGCTCTGCTCTGAATTTAAGCAACCCCTGATTTCTATATCTGCGTTAGTCTCGAGCAGTGTTCTGCTTTTGTCTGGCATTAATTACCTCCCTCATTCTCGATAGGACACATTTTTTCTTCAAGCCAGCTCAAACCATCAGCTATATACTTAGGGACTATCCATTCAGATGTAGATGAAGCGATGTTTAGAGCAAATTCAGTTTTTTTAAAGCCATCTGATTTTACTCTTTCAAAAATAGTTTTATATTCTTCTTCAAAGTTTTGACCAACTGGAATTTCGACTCCTAATCCTATCTCGTTGTCACGAAATATTTGCATGTTTTCATACGTAAATGTCTCTTAGAAAGTTCTCCCGATCATTGGAGGGTCAGCAGGATGGCCTACAACAGAAGTTGTTTTCTGGAAAGCAACGAAGCAAGTATCATTAGCTAGTTTTTGCTCCTCAATATCCAACGCAATAAGCTCATTTATTTTAGATTTTCCTAAAAAGAATTTGAGAGACGCATTTGAAGTAACAGCATCTTCTTTGTCAGCTCTACATACTTTTCGATTATTCTGAGGATCAACAGAATCTAAATCTGTTATTACTAGATAAGGTGTCCCCAAGAATTCTAAAAGGCTTGCGAATCGATTCGCATAGGCACCACCTACCTCCAATATGGTAATGTAATTTCTCTTAAGTCCATCAGCTGACTTGTTAATCATTTCTGGTAGAAGAAGTTTCTCCACAGTACCTTCTACGAGAACAGTAGCGTCAGCGAAGAAAAGGTCACAATGGGTAAGCCTCAAATATCGTTTCAGGAATTCTAACGTCACCTGCTCGTCTTCTGCCTCTCCAGCTGCTGAAGACTTTTGAGGCCTGAAATCTCGTAAGCTTAAAACCTTAGATCCATTTAGCGTACTTATCACATCAGGAATTTCTCCGTCAAGTATACAACGACGAAAATATCGCACTTTCCCAAATTCAACTGCATCCAAAATGTGAGATGAATGTGTTGTTATCCCAAGTTGAGGCACCATGTTAACTTCACCCTTTTCTTGTGATGCCTTTTTTATTATTCCCCAAATATTTGATATAAACGTTTGTTGAACTTGTGCATGCAAGTGTGCTTCTGGTTCTTCAATAAAGATTATGTGGCAAAGTGGCCTCTTTTCCTCTGTATTCATCCATTGCAAGTGAAAATGGCTGATTTGTATTGCCATGTACACGAGATTTTTAAAACCAAGACCATTATATGCTTCAGGGAGTTCATGATTTAGATCAGAATCAACATAAAGAAGATCAGTATTACCCTGCAATGCTTCCTCTGGACTCAGGGTAGATATAATCCTCATTTTTCTATCATTAACAGACGGCACTCCCAGATCCTGAATAACAGCCATTAAATCTTTGAAGTGTTCTTCATAATGTACGTTCAGATTTTCATTGTTATCGTCAATGACTTTATTTGCTTCTTCTTTTACTTCAGCCTGTTTTAGGTTTTTCTTGTAAAATGATGCGAATGCCGTAGATAACCTGTTGCTACGGCTTGATGCTTCGTGGTCATCAATGTTTCTCTGGGCATCAACAAAATCAACACGTACTAAGGTTCGGATGACTCGCTTGCCTTCCTCTGGTTCAAGAGGGGTTGTTATCAGATCGTTTCCGGATCTTTCTAGTGAAGAATAGCTAAGCGAAAAATGACGACCAAGGGTCCCCTCAAGAGATAGAAAATGTGAGAGACTTTTTTGTTGTCCTACACCTTTAACGATTGGGAAGGCAGATAGATAATCGGTTTTCATTTTTGTTGCATCTTTGACGCAATACTTCAAGCGGATACCAACTTCTTCAAAGTTAGTCGAGAGATTTGGAAGAAGAGAAAAAACCCGGCCAAATTCAACATCAGGGTCAACTGAAAACCAAATATCCATTTCTATTGAAGGGAGAATGTTCTCATCCGCTCCTTCTGTTGAGCCAAAGCTATCTATATCTGCAATTTTTGAAACTGAAAAGTCGTGAATCTTAAAACCGGCATTTAAAAGGAACAGGCGAAAGGAGGTAGTCGCCGATGTTTTACCGCTATTGTTTGGCCCTACAAACACAGTTTCTTCTTCTTCAAAGTCAATTCCAACGTCTTCTAGTCTGCGAAAATTCCTTAACTGGATTTTTTTTATTTTCATGAGTTTTATTCCATTATAGAGAACGAATCATGAATAATGAGTTATTACCTGACACCACCCTGCACCACCCTTTTTATCATTCTCTGCTCGCTGATTAAAAAAAGAAAAACCCGCCATGAGCATGCTATGCAGACCTGACGGGTTATAACTATTAACTTGTATTGTCTCTAATGAATTAAGTTTATTTCTTTCAAATAAAACTTCTACCATATCCTGCCTTTTGTGCCCATCCCCAAAAGTGAAGCATTTCAAATCCTTTCAATTGTTTAACTACACTTAGTAAATCCACAGTCCCTGCAAACAGCGCATCCACCCTCATGCTCTACAGCACCGCCGCAATCAGTACAGGCACCGTACATCACTTCTGATTTGCTACTCTTGTGTGAGCCATTACCGTTCTTCTTGGTGCCGACCTGTTTGTATCTCTCGATTGCCTTTGAAATTGCATCAGAGCAGGAGGCTATCTTTCCTCCGGCTGCCCAGGCAGGGCTGTGACAGCTAATCCCCTTAAGCTGTTTTTCTATCTCGATAGGTTCAATATCACTTCTTAATGCAAGACTCACTAGTCTGCCGATTGCTTCTGCCTGACTGGAGGCACAGCCCCCGGCTTTCCCCATATGGGTAAACAGCTCAAAGACGTTCCCGTTTTCATCTTCATTAATGGTGATGTAGAGGTTGCCGCATCCTGTCTTCATCAGGCTTGTTGTTCCCTTGATGACCTCAGGCCTTTTCTTTGGAGTGATTTTGTAGGCAGGCTCAGTCACAACCTGCGGTTCTTCTTTTTGATCGCTTTGTCCGGTAGACAGCACCTGCTCGTCACGGGAACCGTCCCTGTACACAGTTACCCCTTTGCAGCCCAGCCCGTAGGCGAGAAAATACACATCTTCAACGTCTTTTTTCGTGGCGTCATGAGGAAAGTTCACTGTCTTGGAAACCGCATTGTCCACATGCTTCTGAAACGCCGCCTGCATCCTCACATGGTCAAGAGGTGAAATATCGTGAGCAGTAACAAATGCCTTTTTAACATCCTCGGGCACTTCTTCAATGTCCTGGAGAGTCCCATGTTCAGCAATCTTCTCTATGAGTTCCTTGCTCCAGAAGCCTCTTTCCTTTGCGATCCGTTCGAAGTGCGGATTGACTTCATACAGCTTGGTCCCTTCCATTACATTACGGACGAACGACACAGCAAATAACGGTTCAATACCGCTGGAACATCCTGCCAATATGGACAGTGTTCCGGTGGGGGCTATGGTGGTGACAGTGGCGTTTCGCAGGTCCATCCTCTCACAATATACACTGTCATCAAAATTGGGGAATACGCCTCTCTCCACTGCAAGGAATGAAGACTGCCTTTTCCCTTCGCTCTGGATAAACTTCATGACATCGTTGGCAAGGTTGGATGCCTCAACAGAGTTGTACGGGATGCCGAGCTGGATCAGCATGTCTGCCCATCCCATCACACCAAGGCCGATTTTTCTGTTTGCCTTTGTTGCCTGTTCGATTTTATCAAGAGGGTACTTATTGATATCAATGACGTTATCAAGAAAATGAACGGCAAGGTGCACTGTTTCCCTGAGACCATCCCAGTCGATTTTTGAGCTGATCGTGTCATCAGTCTCTGTTGCTGTAGACTGGCTGACAAACCGGGAAAGATTTATTGAACCTAAATTGCATGACTCATAGGGAAGCAGCGGCTGTTCCCCGCAGGGGTTTGTGCTTTCTATGTTGCCGGCAGCCGGCGTAGGGTTGCACTGGTTTATTCTGTCCATAAAAATAATGCCGGGTTCGCCGTTGTTCCATGCATGGTTGACTATCGAGTCAAAGACGTCTCTTGCCTTAAGCTTGCGGACCGGTTTTTTGTTATGAGGATTAATAAGGTCATACTCTCCATTTTCCTTGAGGGCCTTCATGAATACATCGGTCAGCGCAACAGAGAGATTGAAATTATTCAGTTGAGAGCTGTTGTCCTTGGCAGAAATAAAATCCATTATGTCAGGATGGTCAACGCTGAGAATTCCCATGTTGGCCCCCCTTCTCGTTCCTCCCTGTTTTATTGCCTCTGTAGCAGAATCGAAAACCGTCATAAATGAGATCGGTCCTGAAGAAACGCCCTTTGTTGAGCCGACAATATCACCGTTCGGTCTGAGATTGGAAAAAGAGAACCCGGTACCGCCGCCGGACTTGTGAATGAGAGCGGCATTTTTTACGGCCTCAAAGATTGAATCCATTGAGTCTTCTACGGGCAATACAAAACAGGCTGAAAGCTGGCCCAGACGTCTTCCGGCATTCATAAGGGTAGGGCTGTTCGGGAGAAACTTCAATGATGTAATCAGATGATAAAACCTCTCCTCAAGCAGGGATGCATCACTCTCGGATTTGCCGTATCTCGATTCCACAGAGGCAACAGCCCTGGCGACCCTTTTGAAAAGATCCTCCGGTTTTTCGATGACCTTTCCTTCCTCATCTTTTCTCAGGTATCTCTTTTCAAGGACTTTGAGTGCGCTTGCATTTAGCTGCACCTGGTTGGTTATTGTCTCTGTCATGTTTCCTCCCTTACTTATTATTATAGCTGTATTTAGCGTATATTAAAATTATTAATATTATTATTCAACCAATTCAATTGAATAAACTATTTTACATGGTGTAGATTTAAAAAGCTACTCTATTTAGAGTAGCCTAGAGATTAAACCACAATATGTTGTATATGTCAAGGGAAAAGAGAGATAAAAGAATATATTTTAGAAGTGATTGATTTTAATAATGTTTTACTGTGCATTTCAGGTTTATGAATTGTGAATGAATATAAAAGATAGAGGATCCCTGGGTTAAAGTGAAAAAAATTATCACCTTAATCCAACCCTATTGTATTGCAAATCTGGTTCTTTAACCCTGGAACTCCTTTTTATAGATGTATAATGAAAGTCCATGTTAAATTACTGTTATTTCTTTTGTCATGCCCGAAGTTTGTAATCGGGCATCCAGCACTTTTTAAAAAACTGGATTCCGGCCAACGGATTGCCGGAATGACGATCATGCGACTTAAATTATACAAACACATATAGAAGAAATTGTTTTCTGGAGGACCATTATGCCAGGTGTAAAAATACAGAAAACAGCGTATGGTGGCTGGAACACCTGTATTGAGATTTCAAACAACATTGTTGATCTTGTGGTTACCGTTGATGTAGGGCCGCGGGTGATCAGGTATGGTTTTACAGGACAGGAAAACGAACTGGGTGAAATCAGATCAGACATGGGAAGACAGGGCGGGACAGCATGGAGGATGTACGGAGGTCATCGATTATGGATAAGCCCGGAATCAGGAGAACGGACGTATGAACCTGATAATGTGCCTGTAACATGGAAAGAGATTGAAAATGGTATCAGCACCGCACAGGAGCAGGGTCCTGTAACCAACGTTGCCAAGGAGATGCAGATTACTCTTGCTCCTGACGGTCCTGGAGTGACTATTAATCACAGGTTGACGAATAAGGGGCGGGAGCCTCTGAGCCTTTCTGCCTGGGCCATAACAGTCATGAAGGCAGGGGGAAAGGAAGTGGTGCCGCAAACACGGTCTGATACAGGGCTTCTGCCGAACAGGACAATTACGCTGTGGCCGTATACAAGGCTTGATGACGGAAGGATTGTGCCGGGCAGCAAATTCATTATACTGAAGCAGGACAGGTCCATTCAGCCGCCTCTCAAATTCGGGACAACAAATGATAATGGATGGGCAGCCTATTTTAATAATAACCACCTCTTTATAAAAAAATATGCTCCTGTCAGGAATGCCCTGTATCCTGATTTCGGAGTTTCATTTGAAACATATACAAATGATGTTATGCTCGAGATGGAAACCCTCTCTCCCATGACCGGGCTTGGTCCGGAAGAATATATTGATCATGCTGAGAAATGGGAGCTTTTTGATAACATTCCCGCGCCATCGGACAATGAAGAAGAAATCGAAAAAATCCTGAAAGGGAAAGTTCCTGCATATATCTGAGATGGTTCTGTCCTTCACTATTCAGCTATACTGGAACCTGTCTCAAAATTGAAGTCGTCATGATCGTCATGCCCGAAGTCAGTAATCGGGCATCCAGGACCTTTTGAAAACACTGGATTCCCGATCAACAAACCTCGGGAATGACAGGATCGTTGTAATAGCAACTTAATAAATTCATATTTTGAGATAGGTCCTGGATATTTTCCTTTCCTCATCCCCGGATCCTTCAGTTTTTATTTATTCTGCCGACTTAATTACTAGATATAAGGTGCAGATGCGCACGTTTACGATGTGTTACACGTTTTGTGAAGATTAGGGTTAATCATCAGAAAGATTGAGGGCAGATACCTGTATGGCTCCTAAATTAGGCCAGATACTTTTAAACAATAATATTATTTCTGAAGACCAGTTGATCAAGGGAGTTGAGCAGCAAAAAAAGGAAGGCGGCCGGATCGGGTCCAATCTGATCAAGCTGGGTTTTATTACAGAAGATGCCCTGGTGGATTTTCTCAGCAAGCAGTATGGTGTGCCTGCTGTTACACTCACCGATGATACTATTGATCCTTCAATAATAAAGTTTGTGCCATATGATGTGGCCAATAAATATCAGATATTTCCGGTATCAAAAAATGGGGCATCTCTCAAGCTTGCCATGATCGACCCATCCAATGTATTTGCGATCGATGATGTGAAATTCATGACAGGCTACAATGTTCAGCCTCTGGTGGCTGCTGAATCAGCCATACGTGCAGCAATTATCAGACACTATGAACAGGGTGATGGAATCCAGTCTGTCGTAGATGACATGGCCAGTTTTGATGATGCAAATCTTGACTTTGTGAAGGATACAGAGGAAGACGATGACATTGCTGACCTGCAAAATGCCGGGGAAGACGCGCCTGTGGTAAAACTCGTTAACCTGATTCTTGCCGAGGCAATAAGCCGGGGTGCAAGTGATATTCATGTAGAGCCATATGAAAAAGAACTCAGAATACGTTACCGGGTGGATGGCATGCTGTATGACATCATGCAGCCACCCCTGAAAATGAAGGCCGCGCTCTCATCAAGAATGAAGATCATGTCAGACCTGGACATCTCGGAGAGACGTCTTCCGCAGGACGGAAGGATTAAACTCAAGGTAAAGGGCAAGGGGGTTGATCTCCGTGTCTCTACTCTTCCAACGCTCTTTGGCGAAAAGATCGTTATGAGAATACTGGACAAGAGTAATCTTAATCTTGATCTTACGAAGCTTGGTTTTGAGGAGAAGGCCCTGAAGGATTTTGATGAGGCGATTCATTCGCCATTTGGCATGGTGCTGGTTACCGGCCCTACCGGGAGTGGGAAAACCACTTCGCTGTATTCCGCATTAAGTACGGTCAATAATGTTGATGTGAACATCATGACCGCAGAAGACCCTGTTGAATATAATCTGAGCGGAATAAATCAGGTGCATGTCAGAGAAGATATAGGGCTGACGTTTGCCTCTGCACTCAGATCATTTCTCAGGCAGGACCCTGATATAGTCATGGTCGGTGAGATCAGGGATTTTGAGACCGCTGAGATAGCTGTCAAGGCAGCGCTGACAGGTCACCTGGTGTTAAGCACGCTCCACACAAATGATGCCCCCAGTACAGTGTCACGGCTTTTAAACATGGGGATAGAACCCTTTCTCGTTTCTGCCTCAGTCCTTTTAATCCTGGCGCAGAGACTGTGCAGAAAGATGTGCGAGCACTGCAGGGAAGAAGAAGTCATCCCTGCAGACATATTGATTAAAGCAGGATTTCATGAAGATGAGGTGGGGACATTTAAAACATATAAGGGGAAGGGATGTTCTGAATGCGGAGACTCGGGGTATAAAGGAAGGATCGCCCTGTATGAGGTCATGCCTGTTAAAGAAGAGATCAAGGAAATGATCGTAAAAGGAGCAACCTCTACGGACATTAAAAAAGTGGCAATGAGGCTGGGGATGAAAACATTGAGAATGAGCGGATTAACTAAAATCAGGGACGGCGTTACCACGCTTGAAGAAATACTGAGAGTCACATTTGAAGATTGAGATAACCAGAAACCGGGTGATTTTGAGGGATGAGATCACAATAATCAGGGAGGCTAAAGATTATTTTGCATATGGCCGATAAACTTATTAGCCAATTAAATATATGGATGGAGTTTTAAATTAACATATGGCAACGTTATATGATTTATTAAAACAGATGCTGGACGCAGGGGCTTCGGACCTTCATATTACTACAGGTTCACCGCCTCGGATCAGGGTAAACGGGTCCCTTAAAACACTTGGAGAGGAGCCTCTTTCTCCTGCCGAAACAAAGGCGTTGTGTTACAGCATCCTTACCGACACGCAGAAGCACAAGTTTGAAGAACAGAATGAACTGGACCTTTCCTTTGGCGTAAAGGGAGTGAGCCGATTCAGGACCAACATATTTATGCAGAGAGGTGCGGTTGGCGGGGCATTCAGAATGATACCTTTTGAAATAAAGTCATTCAGAGACCTGGGAATACCGGAATCTGTCCAGAAACTGGCCGAGAAACCCAGGGGGCTTGTTCTGGTGACAGGGCCTACGGGAAGCGGAAAGTCTTCTACCCTCGCAGCCATGATCGATAAAATTAATGCTGAGCGCAGTGAACATATCATGACGATAGAGGACCCTATCGAGTATCTTCATTCCCACAAGCAATGCCTTGTTAACCAGAGAGAAGTCAATGCTGATACGGTATCATTTAAGGATGCTCTCAGGTATGTGCTGAGACAGGACCCGGATATTGTTCTGATCGGTGAGATGAGGGACCTTGAAACCATTGAGGCTGCCCTTACCGTATCAGAGACAGGACATCTGACATTTGCAACCCTGCATACCAACAGTGCTGTCCAGACCATTAACCGTATTATAGATGTCTTTCCGTCACACCAGCAGGAGCAGGTCAGGATACAGCTCTCATTTGTGCTTGAAGGTATTATAGCCCAGCAGTTGATTCCAAAAAAGAATGGCAGAGGCAGGGCGCTGGCAACGGAGATATTCATACCTACGCCTGCGATAAGAAACCTGATAAGAGAAGACAAGAGCCATCAGATATATTCGATGATGCAGACCGGTCAGACAAAGTTTGGGATGAAAACAATGAACCAGTCGCTTTACGATCTTTACAGAAATGGCGACCTTTCCTATGAGGACGCCCTGGTTAAATCAACAATGCCGGAAGAACTTATGAAAATGATGCAGCGGTCAACCGCTATGGCACGAGGATAATACACATGTCAGAAGTATATAAATGGTCAGGAAAGGCTTCCAACGGAGAAATTGTAAAAGGAGAGCTGACAGCCTCCTCAGATCAGGAAGTTAAAACTCATCTGAGAAAACAGCGCATTATTCCAAAGTCTATCTCAAAAAAGCCAAAGTCAATGTTTGCATCATTTGGCGGCAAAGTACAGGACAAAGACCTTGTAATTTTTACAAGACAGTTTTCGACCATGATCGGTGCAGGACTTCCTCTTGTCCAGGCGCTTGAAATACTCTCCGCTCAGACCGAAAACAAATATTTTGCGAAAACCGTTGGGAGCATTAAAAATGATGTGGAAGGGGGGTCAACATTTGCTGATGCCCTGGCAAAGCATCCCAAGATCTTCTCGGAGCTCTATACAAATATGGTGGCCGCAGGTGAAGCAGGCGGAATTTTAGACACGATTCTTATAAGGCTTGCTACCTATATCGAAAAAGCCCAGAACCTGAAGCGGAAAGTAAAGGGAGCGATGGTGTATCCATCGGTAACCATGACCGTGGCCATTGCGGTCATTGTGATCATTATGGTGTTTGTTGTCCCCACGTTTGGAGCGATGTTTAGACAACTGGGAGGGAGTCTTCCCATGCCTACACAGATTATTATCGATCTGAGTAATTTTCTTGGCGGGACAGGGGGGCTTGTCGTATTAGGATGTATCGCAGGATTTGTTATCTTTATTACGCAATTTAAGAAGACAGAACGGGGCAAAAAAATTATTGATAGAATTGTTCTGAAAATGCCTATCGTTGGCATTCTGTTTAAAAAGGTTGCAGTGGCAAAATTCACCAGAACGCTGGGGACCCTTATCAGCAGTGGCGTGCCCATACTTGATGGTCTGAATATTACCGCCAAAACAGCCGGCAACAAGGTTGTTGAGGAATCTGTACAGACAGTAAGAAAGGGAGTCGCAGAAGGAAAGACCATTGCCGAACCTCTGTCAGAAGCAAAAGTTTTCCCCCCCATGGTTACCCAGATGATAGCTGTTGGTGAGTCAACAGGTGCGCTGGACAGTATGCTTGAGAAAATAGCAGATTTTTATGATGACGAGGTTGATATCGCTGTGTCCAACCTTACAGCCATGATAGAACCAATGCTTATGGTTTTTATGGGCGGCACTATCGGCTTTATCGTTATTGCAATGTATCTGCCGATTTTCAAGCTCATAACGCTCGTAAAATGATCACGAACCGGGAGACCCCCGGCACCAGTTTGACATTCGAACATTTCAATAATACGCACAGGAGAAAGCCGGTCAGGGAATGTGTGTCCAGATCCAGCAATGATGAATCCCTCTTTATGTAATATCATGCGTTTAAGCATGTATACATTTTCGGAATAGATAATGATAACAGACATGGTAAAAAGAGTAAGTGCCCTGATATTTGTAAGGGTAACAATAGTCACACTTCTGCTCGGATCACTTTATATATTCAGGATTGGCTATGACAAGCTTCCTCATCCTGAATATTTTTCTTATCTTATCGCTGCGATTTATTTCCTCACCATCTGCTATGCCGTTGCCGTAAGGGCATTCAGGAAATGGTACGATTCGGAAAAGACGGCTATACCGGATGTGAAGCTGCGTAAAGGTCTTTCAGCCTTTGCCTATATCCAGGTTTGTACTGATGTTGTGGCTGAAGTCGCACTGATCTTTATTACAGGCGGCATCGGCAGTATGTTTTCCTTTATGTTTCTCCTGAGTATTATCTCTGCTGCCATAGTGCTTGACCGCCGGGCCTGTTATATAATTGCCACACTCAGCAGTTTACTGTATGGTGTGTTAATTGATCTGCAGTTCTATAATGTAATAGAGATAAACATACATGCAGTTTATACTGAAAAGTATTATTTCTATAACATATTCGCTCATATCACCGCTTTTTACCTCATAGCCTTTTTGAGCGGATATCTGTCTGATAAACTGCACAGGGCCACGAAACGCCTTGAAGAAAGGGACGCAGTCCTGAGCGATCTGAAGGTCTTCAGCAGAGACGTGATAGAAAGCATGCCAAGCGGCATCTTCACGACAGACCTCAATAACAGGATCATCTCCTTTAACAGTTCAGCCCAGGATATAACAGGTCGCGGCCTCGATGATGTGACAGGAAGAACTCCTGATGAGATCTTTCCTTTTCTCACTCATCTCAGGGAGCCCTTTGACAGGATCGAAGGGGACATACAAAAAGACGACACGTCATTTCCGATTGGCATGCGGCTGTCGACATTAAAAGACAGCGCAGGGAATTCCATCGGACGTATCGGGATTTTTCAGGACCTTACTGAACTCAAAGCGATGGAAGCCGAAGTAAAGAGAAAAGAGAAGTGGGCCTTTATCGGTGAGCTGTCTGCATCAATAGCACATGAGTTAAGAAATCCACTTGCATCGCTAAAAGGCTCGATCGAGATGCTCAGGGCCAAAAACATACCTGAGGAGCAGGCTGACCGGTTGATGTACATAGCCCTGTCAGAAATGGACAGGCTGAACGGGATTGTGACCGACTTTCTTTTATATGCAAGGCCCCAGCAGCTGAATAAGGAAGAATATGACCTGAACATGTCTCTGAGGGAAGTTGTGACACTGCTGCAGGGTTCAGAAGCACACAGGGATCATGTTACAATATCTGCCAGCCTTGATGGGGATCATATTGTGAAGGGAGATCCGAGGCAGCTTAAGCAGGTTTTCTGGAACCTGGGGGTTAATGCCGTTGATGCGGTTGCTGAAGGAGGCACCGTGAACATATCTACAGGAGGGAATGGAAACACGGTAGAAGTTGTTTTTCAGGACAGTGGGAACGGGATAAGCAACGATGATATGGAAAAGATCTTTTATCCATTTTTCACAACAAAGGAAAAAGGGACCGGCCTTGGGCTCTCAATTGCCCAGAAGATAGTTGAAGAACATGGCGGAAATATAGAGGTAGCTTCACAGGGTGAAGGCTCCGGCACAATGTTCAGGATAGAGCTGCCGGCAGAGGGCTGACACGTGCGGACAGAGACACCTATGGCAAAAACAAAGGGAAAAATTCTGGTAGTTGATGATGAAAAAAGCATGCGGGAGATCCTTGAGATGTTTCTTAAGAATGAAGGGTATCATACGTCTGCGGCCACAAATGGTGCATCAGCAATAGAGACTATAAAGAATGATATTTACGATCTTATTATTTCAGACATGAAGATGCCAAAGATGGGCGGGCTTGAGCTGCTCAAAAATGTTAAGGAATCTTCTCCTGATACGGTCTTTGTCGTTATGACTGCTTTTGGAACAACCGAGTCTGCTGTTGAGGCCATGAAGCTGGGGGCCTATGATTATATTCAAAAACCCTTTCAGATGGATGACATCAGGCTGGTTGTCAAGAACGCACTGGAAAAGCAGAAGCTGCAGAAGGATGTCTCCATTTTAAAAAATCAGCTGGAGATTCCATCCCTGGAAAATATCATCGGTGAAAGCAGCGCCATGCAGGAGCTTTTTAAGGTAATTGCTAAAAGTGCGTCCAGCAGTGCCAATGTACTAATCATTGGTGAGAGCGGCACAGGTAAAGAGCTGGTGGCCAAAGCCATACATAATATGAGTCAGAGAAGGGACAACCACTTTGTTGCGGTCAACTGTGCTGCTATTCCTGAAGGGCTCCTGGAGAGCGTACTTTTTGGATATATGAAGGGTGCATTTACCGGTGCTGCATCAAATAAGCAGGGTCTGTTTGAGCTTGCAAACGAGGGGACCCTCTTTCTGGATGAGATCGGAGAAATGCCTGTCAGTCTGCAGGCCAAGCTTTTACGGGTCCTGGAGGGTGGGACATTTCGCAGGGTGGGCGGCGTTTCTGATATTACAGTTGATGTGAGGCTTGTTGCCGCTACGAACAAAAACCTCTCAGAACTTATTGAGAATGGTCAGTTCAGGGAAGACCTCTACTTCAGACTTAATGTGCTTTCGCTGAAAATACCGCCGTTAAGGGACCGCCGATGATATCCCATTGCTTGTGGAGCATTTTCTGAATAAGTATGCCGGTGAGCACAAGACGTTTTCAAAGGATGCAATGAGCATGCTTCAGAATTACCGGTGGAAAGGGAATGTGCGGGAGCTGGAAAATATCATCGAAAGGGTGCTTCTGTTAAGTGAAGGTGATATCATGGATGTCGCATCATTGCCCGAAGAGATACGAACAGGTTCTTCAAGAAAGAACGTGTCTGTCCCGGCAGGGGGCATAGACATGGAAACTATCATGTCTGATACAGAAAAGGCCTACCTCCTGAATGCCCTTGAAAAGACGAACGGCGTAAAGACCGAAGCAGCCAGGCTTCTGAACCTTACCTTCCGGTCATTCAGGCACAAACTGAAGAAGTACGGCATCGATAAAAAGATTATCACCGATTAAGTCCTGCATCAGTCTGGCAAACACATCTTTTTTCCACATCATATTGCATACTTTTATTAAAACATGTATTAAACGGTTTACCATAACCTGACATGTGGCCACCCCTGGTATTCATAAAAATAAAATAATCTAATAATAATTGTAATAACATTTGACATATATGTTGATAAAGTGTAAAATACTAATATTCGCTAACTGTTAAATTATATTACAATTCAAGCTTAAACATTTTACATTTTATTAGTAGAGTTAATCTTTAAGAATGCAGCATTAATAATTCACCTCAACTTTGGCGACCTTGAAGGTAATCAAGGCTAGTGGGAAGGTCACTGTAAGAGTCAGGGCACACCTGATAAGATTGGAGGTGGGATGAAAGGGGAATATGAGTGAGTAAAGACACCAAAAGGATGATCAAGGTCAGGATCCTGTACCCTTCATTAAAATCCATAGGTTCATCGATTTTGATACTTGGGGCTGTAGCAGCATACAAAGGTATCGGTCTTCATGACATGTGGGTCAGATTCATTGAACAAATAATCTAGTTCAGAGGAATCTGAGAAGGGAAGCCTGCTCCCTGGCTTCTCTATAGTTTCATAGAAGAACCTTTCCTTATTAAATGCTTGCCTCAATAATGTTGTTGGTGCTGATGATTCATAATGTGTGGAAGTCAAGATTTGCCTGAACAGTGAGTGTAAATACAATTCGTGACTTGAATTTATCAAAAGGCGAAGTTTGTTTCTCGTAATTCGAAATTCGAAATTTGTCACTGGATATTCGATATTCTCTTTTCTTTTTTTTGTCGTATAACGAGATTGTTGAAAAACTAAAGACGAATAATGAATGTCGAACAAGGAATATCGAATATCGAATTTAATTATTTTAAAGAAGTCAGGAAAGACGATTACAATATTTGTAAAGGCTTTTACTGTTCAGGGCACATAATGCTTCGTTACTATTCCTTATGTAAAAAAAGCATATTGTTAGTAAGCTGTGAATAAGCAGTTTGTATCCGGTTAACAAGCGGTTGGCAAGACATTCAGTACATTACGGGTAGGCATTCTAACGTCATGGAAGATATGAAAAGTACCCATGATAAAAAGCCGGAAGGTCTAGTAATAATAGTCCCTTTCAAATTACTTCCCGAGGTTATATGATTCAGTTTCCGAAGTGACCGATCCCTGAGGAAATTATCTGCTGCGTTTTTTTTGTAAACTGCAGGCCAGTTCATATAATGATTCATCCAGACCTTCAGGGGTTACGGCCAGCCATTCACTTTTACTCATCGTAGATGAGGAAGGGGCATGCTGTTTGAATGCCTTCTCTGACATCTTTCTCATTTTTCCCTGATTACAATCCATTTCAAATGCACTGATCACATAATCCAGTTCAGAAGAACCTTTGAACTCAATTTTTCTCTTTACGCTGACGATGCCTTCGTGACTGCGGCTGATACTTTCCAGATCAATATAGTGCCTGTTGCCTTCACTGCTTTCGAAAAAATTTAACCAGTCTGCACAATACACCGAGGATGTAATAAAGACTGACATTAACGTGATAGCGCTTAATACGTGTATTTTCTTGATCATCTTATCTCCCTGTTTAATGATGAATAATCATCCAATTCTCAATATGGTGACGGATAAATCAGCAGGACAGGATTATCTATTTTACTTCATATGGTCAAGGGCAAATTTAAGTCCTTCTGATTTGCCCTCCCAGTAGGCCAGCCTGTCGCGGGTAATCGTAATATTATACTGGTTTTTTGGTTTCTCAGATTCAAGAGACAGAAGCTCAGCTTTTATCTCGTCTCTTTTCTGTATGGCCTTTTCATATTCTGTGGTAATATTGTCACTCATTGTGCACCCCTTTGTGTCGTGGATATAATCACTGATTCTGCTGCATCCCTGTATGCACAATAATCACAGGTGTCCGATGCATCAGGGACATGCTCGTTATTAAGACATTGATGCGCCTCTGAAATTGTTTTCTCCACCCATCGGTCATTCCCGGTATATGGTATGAGGGTAACATCAAACTCCAGTCTGCCGTCAAAGGACTCTCTATCGGTCTCTCCATTGCAGTAAACAAAGTAGCCTGTATCAGATACCGTAAGAGCGTTTCGTCTCAGGAGCCATTGATATATCTCCATCTGGCGTTTATATCCGATATGCCAGCCCGCATTTAATGCGGTGATCCTTTCCTTCTTCGATGTTGCCTTATAATCCACAACAATATATTCACCGGCAGAGTTTTGCCACAGGTCATCGATCGCTCCAAATATCAGGAGGTTTGTTTCCTCATGCAGATACTGCACTCCGGTAAAATTATGCCTCCATCTGTCCAGATCATCATGGGGCACGGGCCTGGCATCGACCCCGTATTGCTCTATAAGCGGATGTGACCTGCCCTCTGCACGATGCATATCAAACCCCTGTTTTAATAAGGAATCCACAGCGCTGTTCAGATTAAGGGGAAAACCAGGCGGGCGTCCTACACCCAGTCTCCTGTCGATATAGAAACATCTCGGGCACTCAAGGAACAGGTCTATTTTTGAACGGCTCAGTTTAAAGGGTTTCAGCTCATCAGGTTTGTATATATTTCTTGAGCGCTTTGGAGTGTAATAGGATGACATATGCAATTATACAAAATATGCATATAATCGTTCCTCTAAGAGATAAAGGGATAAATAAAAATTAATGAAAAAAAATGCCCTACTTCATTCTTTTGATGCCACCAGACAGGATGGCCACCTGCATTTTAAGCTGTCTGTCCCTTTTCCTCATCTTCCTCCTTTTAAAATAGCTCTCTACTATTGTAAAAGGATTAAGGCTTGATCTTTTCGACATCTCTGATGAATTCTGGTTTAACAAAATGTTTCGATCACCTCCATCCAAAATATTGCAATTTTCTTACCAGAGGGATGTTTATGATTTTAAAGGGATTTTAATTTCAATCTGTGTCAAAAAATCAACAGGGTGTAAAAAATTCACCTGTATCTGAAAAAATTTCCATTTTCATATTCAACTTCAATGATAATTTTATATTGGCTGCGAAAAGGATGTATATGATGAACATCATATCAACAACATAAGAGCATTGGCATCGGTATTTATATCAATACAAAACACGGCGAGAACAATTCCACAAAGGGAGGCTGTATGAAACTCTGACAAACGGTTACCACGATCATTATTTTTATACGGCTCGGGGTCGTTATTGTCATGCGTATCTGGACGCTGGATGCATTCAGCCGTCCTGATCATGCAGCGAGAGTAGTTGCTGTATAAATAATGTCCCGAAAAAAACTCACTGCGCACACCAGCACCATTGAATCATTTCTGCCACGAGTCCTGTCCATCCGGTCTGATGGTTTGCTCCCAGACCTTTGCAGGTGTCCCCGTGGAAATACTCATGGAACAGGACAAGGTCCCTGAAATACGGATCACTCCGGTAACGCTCTTCATTGCCATGGACCGGTCTTGTGCCGTTTTCATCTTTATAAAACATGGAGGTGATTCTCTGGGACAATCTCTTTGCCACCTCTCCCAGGTGTATGAAATTACCTGATCCTGTTGGAAATTCTACTTTCAGGGAATCTCCATAATAGTGATAGTACTTTTTCAGCGCCTCTATAAAGAGATAATTAATGGGAATCCATACCGGTCCGCGCCAGTTGGAATTACCGCCAAACATTCCGGTCAGAGATTCAGCCGGCTCATACCCGACCCTGTACTCTGATCCATTTACTCTGACGGTAAATGGATTGTCCTTATGAAATTTTGATATTGACCTGATTCCTCCGGAAGAAAGAAATTCGTTTTCATCCAGCATTGTTTGCAGAATTCGTATAAGCCTGTCCTTCGGAGTCAGGGAAAGCAATATGTCCCGGCCTTCCCTGATCTCCTCTATCACAAGATACTTACCCAGGTCTTTCCTGTTGTCTCTAAACCACAGGAGCCGCTTTTTAAAGCCCTTCATTCTGTTAAACAGGTCTTTGTCGATAACGGACACGGCCATTAATGTGGTAAGGCCGACCAGGGATCTGACTTTCAGAGGTAGACGCGTACCATCCGGCATATGCAATGCATCATAATAAAAGCCGTGTTCCTCGTCCCAGAGTCCATGTTCCCCGAAACAGTTTAGTGATTCTGCGATGTGAACAAAATGCTCACAGAACTTAGAGGCAGTATCTTCATATGAAGTATCTGTGCGGGCTATCTCCAGGGCCATTTCCATGAGATTTAATGAGTACATCCCCATCCAGCTGGTGCCGTCGGCCTGTTCCATATGCCCGCCCGCCGGTAGTTCTCTGCTCCGGTCAAATACACCTATGTTATCCAGACCGAGGAATCCTCCCTGGAATATATTGTTTCCGTCAGAGTCCTTTCTGTTGACCCACCAGGTAAAATTAAGCAGCAATTTATGAAAGATCCTTTTCAGGAACTGAATGTCCCCTTCCCCCGTATCCATCTTTTCCAATTGATACACCTTCATCGCTGCCCATGCATGGACAGGAGGATTGACATCACTGAGGTTCCATTCATATGCAGGTATCTGACCATTTGGATGCATATACCACTCCCGTAAAAAAAGAATAAGCTGCTTCTTTGCAAAATCAGGATCAATTTTTGACAGGGGGATGCAGTGAAACGCCAGGTCCCAGCTTGCATACCACGGATACTCCCATTTATCCGGCATCGAAATGATGTCCCTGTTAAAGAGATGTTTCCATTCACTGTTTCTTCCGGACTGCCTGCTTTCGGGCGGAGGAGGCTGTCCTTCATCACCGTCCAGCCATGTTTCTACTTCGTAATTGAAATACTGTTTACTCCAGAGCAGTCCGGCATATGCCTGTCTCTGAACAGAAATCACATCACTTACGGGCTCTGACGGTGCTAACTGTGAATAAAATGCATCGGCCTCAGCTCTTCTCTGTTTGAATATGTTGTCAAACTCCCCGTTAAAAGAATTGCCGCTGAGTTTCTTTTTTGTCAGTCGTAATCTGATGGTCTCTGAATGTTCACCAGGAATCCTGTATCTGTAAAGAGCCGCGCACTTTGTACCATTATATTTTTCCCTGAACATATCAAGGTTATTGTTGGTAATTGCACCATGAAAGGCGTCCTTTACATATGGAGATGAATTGGGCTTACCAGATAATCTCTCTGAATTTGTTTCGTTTTCAGTAAGTAAAATAGCCTCACTTTTTTCGCAATACAGGAAATACGTACCCAATTGTTCATGTGAAGCTTCCAGAATGGAATGGTCAGGCAACTGTTTCATTACCTTTATATCCGGCTTTTTCTTTATCTTCCCAATTGACCAGAGGTTCCTGAACCATAACGTGGGCAGCACAGTAATATCTGCGCTGTCTTTCCCGCGGTTACATATTTCAATGTTAATCAGGATATCTTCAGCGTCTGCCTTTGCATATTCCACAAAGACATCGAAATACCTGTTCTGATTGAAAATGCCTGTATCCAGGAGTTCATATTCGGGCTCCTGCTTTGACCTGCTTTGGTTATGTTCAATCAATGTTGCGTAAGGGAATTCTCCGTGAGGATATTTGTACAGATACTTCATGTAGGAATGCGTGGGGGTGTTATCCAGATAGTAATAAAGTTCTTTCACATCCTCACCGTGATTACCCTCGCTTCCGTTTAATCCAAAGAGCCTTTCCTTTAAGATGGGATCCCTGCCATTCCACAAAGCAATGGCAAAACATAAATTCTGTTGAACATCAGATATCCCGGCAAGGCCGTCCTCACCCCAGCGATACGCACGTGAACGTGCATGGTCATGGGGGAGGTAATTCCAAGCCTCTCCGTCTTTACTGTAATCCTCCCTGACCGTCCCCCATTGGCGTTCACTCAGGTAGGGGCCCCACTTTTTCCAGAAGACGTTATGGTCAGTATTTTCTGATAGCCGTTTTTGCTCTGCCGAAGATGATTGATCGTTCATATATGCAGCCCATGATTTTTTTTATTCATTCCATTTGTTAAAGGTAACATACATACTAACATGATAATACTGATAGCAAAAAACATAGAATAACGATACAGGCTTCCCAGGGTCAATTCTCCGGATTCCATAACAGTACCAATACCAAATGATGCTACCCCATAGCCCAACATATAAGCGGCCATCAGGCTGCCTGAAACAGTTTCAGCAATGGATGCAAATTGCTTTTGAGCGATACTGAAACTTAATGGAAAAAAGGCGGAACATGCCAGTCCTGCAAATCCAAAAAGGACAATTCCGGTAATGTCTGTTTCAGCAAGAGTAACGGCCCATAGAGATGCTCCGATCATAAAGGGCAAGATTCGATAAATCAGGCGGGCCGGAACCCAGACTGCCATAAAAGCGACTAAAAGCCGCCCCACGGTAACCATTGACCAAAATGCTGCTAAAGCATAGCCGGCCTGGGAAGGTGATATATATTTCTCTTTATTCAGAAAGATGATCGCCCAGTTAGCAAAAATCGTCTCGCAATATCCATATAAAAAAACAATGACAATAAAAAGCCAGACACCTGCAGGAAAGTGAAAACCGGCCTCTCCCAGAACATGTTTCTGATCTTCGACTGTTTTTTCTCCTTTCAGGGGAAGAAAAAAAGTACCTGATAAAATAATGACTAAAACGATTAAGGCTGAATACGGAAGAAGCGACCAGCCGGACTGCTTTACTAAACCAGCTACCAGCAAAGGGGCCAGTGCGGTCCCTGTTCCCAAAAGCGTATGCAGACCGGTCAATGCTGAGGCGGGATTGCCCGGAAAGAACCGCCCGGCATACACATTGATCATTGGAAGAGTAGATCCGAACCCTGCACCAACAGCAGTAGTTCCCAATAAAACACAGAGATAAGCAACGTTATCGTTGTCCTGAAACCATCCGCTTGCACCGACTGATACCATAGCACAGATATTGAATAGCAAACCCGATTGATACACAGACTTCAGACCCCACCTGCGGGAAAATGTCGGTCCCAGAAGTGCTCCCATGACGGCCATAAGCACCTGGGGTATAAAAAGGGCACCGTATGCCCGCTCTGAAAAACCGAACATACCGGGATCGGTCAGTATTGAACTCACTGCAGGAACCGTAACCAGCACTAATCCCTGGATAAATCCAGTGCTGTAAATAAGGAGTATTTCGCATTTCCGCATCATAATTTCATAACAAACATTAGTGTTTGTGTATAAACCCGGCTTCTCTCATTGTCATGCCCGCAAGCGAAGCGCGACGGGAATCTATGGGCGGAGCAGGTTCCGGACAGGCCGGAATGATAAAAAAAGGGCAATTTATACACAGACTCTGATACAGTAATGTCCTGCCACCCGGATACACAAAACAGCTTAGTATCTGATTAACCTCCAGTCATAATCCTGATAATCAACCTTGATGTATGTAGCGTTCTCATTGAGAAGCTGCTTTTCCCCTTCATCATAATCTTTTTGAGCAATGAACGTCAGTCTCTCAGCATGCGTCTTTCAGCAGTCACTTCCCTGCCATTAAAATACCCATGAAAGTGACACATGATTACTTACAGATTAGGGATAATGTATGACGCGTATTTTTCACTCGTTATGCGTCACGCATCACCCATTACTGTCTTTTTATCCGCCCGATGCAAATCCCGGATACAGCAGCATACCGCCATCGGCAAAAATCGTTGTCCCGGTCACGTAATCAGATTCATCAGAGGCAAGCCACACAGCTACCTTTGCAATATCATCAGGTTCACCGACTCTTTTATAGGGGATTAACTTCAGTAATGCTGTCTCAGATTCCGATGTTTCCCATGCATTTCTGTTGATATTTGTTTTAATAGCTCCGGGTCCGATGCTGTTTACCCTTATTTTATGCGGTGCCAGCTCCTGTGCAATACTTTTCATCAGAAGCATCACACCCCCCTTTGATGCAGCATAATTTGCATGTCCGGCCCAGGGGATAACTTCATGGACCGAGCTTGTGAATATGATTTTTCCGGCAGCTTTTGATTTTTTCATATCAACTCCCCGGCGCATAAATTCCCTCGCTGCCTCCCGAGCGCATAAAAACGCACCTGTCAGGTTTACGTCCAGCACCTTCTGCCACTGTGAGAGTGACATATCAACCAGATCTGCATCTTTTTGTATGCCGGAATTACTCACCAGAATATCAAGTGTTCCATACTCTTTATAGATGGTTTGAAACATTGACTGTACCTGCTTTTCGTCGCTCACATCTGCCCTGACGGCAATCGCCTCTCCTCCGGCTTTTTTAATATCCCGGACAACCGTATGTGCAGGACCTTTGCTTGAAACGTAATTAACAACGACCTGTGCACCGGCAGATCCCATTGCTCTGGCAATGCCTGCGCCTATGCCTGAACTGCCGCCGGTAACAAGGGCAATCTGGTTATGCAAAAGCTTTTTCGTACTCATAGTATCTCCTCTAATGAATTGTTAGAATATTGTGAAGAATCTCTATGCATATCGAGGTTCAACCTCGATATATAGCGCATGTTGATATCAATTATCATTTTTTTTAGCACCATTTAATGAGGGCGCGATTTTAGATATAATCTGATCTGTCATGTCTTCAATAAACGGGTCCAGTTTTTCCCGGATATGTGTTTTTATCAATGTGTATACCTGTACCCTGCCCTGTTCAACAGTCTGATCCATCTTTGATTCTCTCAGCATGAGCTGAGTGGAGAAAGCCGGAAATTTCTGGTTTTTTACGGCATCCGTGATTTTATCTTTCGCAAGGATGGATGCACCTCCACCCAGCAGGAGGCCTGCGAGTGCCCCGATAATAAAACCTATGGGGCCTGTTGTATGAAGGATGGTTGAGATAACGGCAATGCCCAGCACCTTTCCAAAGCCGCCGCTTAACGTCCCTACTGTTGCTGCCACAGCAGCAGTGACTGCCATGCTGATCCCTCCGGTCATTTTAGCAGTAACAGATTCATCCAGAGCCTTTCGATATGCACTGGCATGAAAGTCCATTCCCTGTTCGACATTAACCTCAATCGGTGATAATTTTTCTCCGATCACCTCACTGATGCGTTCAGCGAGCGTTTGCTTGAATTCATCCTGCGCTGTTTCCAGAAAACCCTCGAGTTCGGCTTTAAAATCATCGCTCTCCTGTGATATCACATCTTCGAGGTCCCTGATCCTGCCGCCGTTATTCCGGAACTGCACCAGTTGCGGCACAATGTGATCATCATAAAACCTGTTACGTGCAAATACCGCAATGGAATCGGAGAGCCTGTCAACTTCCTCCCGGACTGCAAGTGAAATGTCCTTCTGTAAACGGCTGGCCTGCATCTCCCGCGCAAGCGCTGCGCAGCGTACATAATAATGTTCACCCGGATGAATCGTTACCTTTCCTGCAAGGGACTTTAATCTCCCTGATTCGAGCAACACAAGCAAAAATCTCTCTGGTATCACGTACATAAAGGCACTAATTGCAAACAGATGTATCCATGGCGCTGCAGCAGCACCATGCGGATGTATCAGGGAGGATATGCTGATTGTCTGAATGAAATCTCCGTACATCAGTTGTGAAGGAAGCCCGAACATGATATTCAGAATGAGAGCTATATCATGGGGATCATGAATAAACGTGCTCTTCCAGACCACATTATACTCATAAAATAATCCGCGCATGTATATGCCGGCCAGGGCTCCCATGATCAGGCACACTGCCAGCATATGCATGATCTGTGTGCAACGAGAGATAAAAACATATTGATACATCGCCCACCAGTGTTCCCTGTACCGATGAGTTATCTTCAGTGAAGATGAGGCTTTCTTTATGTGCTGTTTCTTTCTCGATATATACTGATGAAAAGAAAACCATATTTTTCTGATCACCCGGCTGTACAGGGAAGACGTATGTCCCGGGTCTATGGAAAGAGGGTTTATCTCTGCATCATGAGGCAGTGTCTCAGGTAACGGTTCAGGTGAGTATGAAGGGGGACTGTGCTGCGGTGTTTTTTTTATGAAAAAATGTCTAAAGAGAAATATGGCAAACACCCCTATGTTCCATAACATAAGAAGGACTACCGGATTATATATAATATGGACGGTTTCCCCCGGGCCAAGGTAATTAGATCCTATGCCGAGCAAACACACCCCGATGCCCAGCATGACAATCCATGACCGCGAAAGATGCAGGGAGTGAGGGATCTTTTTCAGTATGTCCGGGAGCTCATTATATAGATAATCGGCCCGTGCCTGGATCAGGGCAGTATCATTTTCAGCCTTACCGGCAACGATTGAGGCCTTGATGAGGGATTCGGGTGAAAAAACGGACGCATCACTCTCTTCAACCGAACGCACCATAAGTATCTTTGATATTTCACTTTCCGTCATATATATACCCTGATGTGTCTTCTGATACGTAGTATATCAGATAGCAAATTGTGTAATGTATTCCATTCCCCGTTTCTCAGGTGTTTATATAAAGCAGCTACTGGCCTCCTTTCTACTCAATATGAACGCGCAGAAAGAAAATTTGTCTATATATGCGGTTCATTATATAATCTTAGAAGGAATTGAAGGTCATGAACGTCCATATACCGTATTATATAGATTGACAATGACTGTCATTTGATTGTTGCGGAGGTTTGTTATGAGTGATTTTCATCAGGAAGGCCATATTACCACGTTTCATGATCTGTACCGTATCTTTGATATCAATGAGTATCTGAGTGACCTTGAAGACCGTCTCCAGCGTTTTGCTCTGAAAACAGATATCAGTCTCATTCTCCCCTGCTATTACACAGAGCTGGAAAACCCGGAAGTGCTGAACAATATCGTGGACAGGATGAAAAACGTCAGATACCTCAGGAATATTGTGATTGCCTTTAACGGCACTGATGAAGAGCAGAAGTTCCGTGATGCAATGGATTATTTTAGTGTGCTGCAGACTGCCAGCAGGACGGTGAAACTCGTCTGGGTCAATGGGCCCCGGGTCCAGGAGGTCTTCGAAAGGATAGGGGAGAAAGACATAATGACCGGCGTGCAGGGAAAGGGACAGTCTGTATGGATGGCGCTTGGCTATGTGCTGGCCCGTGGAGATTCAGATGTAATAGCCCTGCATGACCTGGACATTGTAACCTATGACCGCCTCCTTCTCGGCCGCCTTATTGAACCGACCGCAAACCCTCACAAGGATTATGAATTCTGTAAAGGGTACTATGTACGGATATCACCGACAGAAAAGGAAATGAAAGGCCGCGTGACACGCCTGTTCCTGACGCCGTTTGTAGATGCCATGCAGAACATCATGTTTGAGCGGGGATATCATGAGATGGGCAGTTTTTTCAGTTTCCACAGGAAGTTTAAATATCCTCTCTCAGGGGAATTCAGCTATACGGCGAGACTTGCGCGTGAAATGAACGTTGCATATGACTGGTCACTAGAGGTAGCCACACTCTCAGAGGTGTATCACCGTGTCAAGGACGGAAAAATAGCCCAGGCCGATCTTGTGCCGAATTATGAGCACAAGCACCAGGAGCTCTCTCCTGATGATGCCACAAAAGGGCTTTCCCGCATGGTCATTGATATTGCCAAATTTTATCTGCATTACCTGCGGGCGCATGGGATTGCCCTCGATGATTCGTTTGTTGACATGATGCTGCACACGTATTACGGAAATGCCCTGAAATTTATCAAGTCGTACAGTGATGACGCGGAAATGAATAATATTGTCTATGACCGTTACCGGGAAGAGATGACTGCCCAGCAGTTCCGCGGGAACCTCTGGACTGCCTGGGAACTGAGCCGCGGTCCGACAGAGGCACCCCTGATTCCATCATGGAACCGGGTCACCTACAGCATCCCTGACATCTACGCGCAGCTCCTTGAAGCGGTCGACAAGGACAATGAATAAGAGAAATATGAATGTGATGCAATGTGCCCGTTCTTTTCATTTTTTTTTAAAGCAAAGCACAAATACGATAGCGGCTATATGTCTGATGCTTTCTCTTTCAGCATGCTCTTCCGGGCCTCCCGAGCATCAGGTCAGAGATGCGATTCATGCATACTTTAAAACAGGAGGCCTGAAGGTGGTGAGTCTGGAGATTCAGCACATTGAGCGGGAACCCCTCGGAGCCCGGAAATATATGGGGCCAGAGAGATATATTGTGCACATACCGCTTATCACCCTTGAGCCAATAAACATGCAGGAAAAGCCTGTGGAATACCAGAATGCAACAATTACCATGCGGAAACATGCAGCCAGCCGTTCCGGCTGGCGTGTCGACGAGTTCAGTGAAATTTCGTTGTTTAAAAAGAACGATGCTCAATAATAAATATATAACGGCTATTTTATCTGCAGGGTTACTTATCATTCTGATATCGGGAACGTCATGTTCATCCCGTGGGTCTGCACAGAGTGAAGTGGTAAGGGTGACAGACGGCGATACAGTGGTTGTCTCCTCAGCAGGGGGGAAGAAAAACATAACCTGCAGGCTGTACGGGATTGATTCACCGGAAACACCAAAACGGGACCGGAAGGGGCAGCCGTTTGCCAAAGAGGCCGGAAAAGAGCTGAAACAGCTTATACATGGACAAATGGTTGAGGTGATCACCACCGGAGAGCAGACCCATGGAAGGGAAGTCTGTATCATCAAAAAAGACGGGATGGACATAAACCTCGAAATGGTCAGGCGAGGATACGCATGGGCATACCGAAAGCATCTCAAAAGCCCCTATGCCTCTGAGTATATAGAAGCTGAAAACAATGCCCGGGACCAGAAACGGGGGATCTGGCAGCAGGCTAATCCCCTGCCGCCTTGGGAGTTTAAGAAGAAATACTGGAGAAAATAATATATCGAGGTTCAACCTCGATATATTATTTTCTCTTGTCCGATTTAATACACAGAAGGGGCAACCTTTATTTCGACCCTGCGGTTTCTTGCGCGGCCCTCAACCGTATTATTGCTGGCTATCGGGGACCCCTCACCAAAGGAGCTGGCTTCAATTCTTTCCCGGTAAAGGCCTCTTTGAACAAACAGGTTCTTCACAGAAGAGGCCCGTCTGCCTGATAATTCCATATTATATTGTTCCGAGCCAGTGCTGTCAGTATGTCCTTCTACCCTGATGACTGTATCGGGATATTGATTCAATACTCCTGCTATCCGGTCTATTTCCGTATAGAGACCGGGTTTGACAATAGCTGAATCAGTATCAAAGGTCACATCTCCTCTCAGGCTGATCGCGAGCAGATTACCTTCCCGGCGAACTGCAGCTGCCTCTGATTCAGCCAGGGCCTCACGCATGTCCCGTTCCTGATTATCCATCATTCTGCCGACTCCGGCACCTGCAGCACCGCCTACAGCGGCCCCTATGGCGGTCCCTATTATTGTTGACTCTG
>CAMYJJ010000008.1 GCA_947258735.1 Thermodesulfovibrionia bacterium
GCTGAAAAATGCACACCCCGTCACAGTGACATGACGTTTATATATTACATCGGATAATACACTAGAAACCTGTAGGGTGATCTGAATCTCATGTACGTATCAGAAAAGCATATGATACAAAGGGCTCTGCATCAAATTTGATATACATAATAAAATTATTTTGGACACATCAATTCATATGTACACATGGCACATGAATTGCTAAAACATATACCGATATAACCGGTCTTGACAAACAGGGAGTGATCCGGTTATAAATTACGTCAAAGGGGGACATGATCAATGAAGACACCATTCACCTGACATCGGTCGTATCCACAGCTGTGAACATGTAATATAATCCGCAAACAATTTAAATGTATCAAAAGGGGACATGGCACATGAAATCAAAAGAACCGTAGCACCTATCCTGTCGTATTCAATCCTATTAAGAATTTTAAATTGATAACAGAAACCCTGAATGAAAGGTGGTATCTGAAATGAAAAGAACAGTAACGCTGTATACCATAACAATATTAATTATTGCCATGTCCTTATCATCACATGCATCCCTGCTTGACAGGGGGGATGGTCTGATTTACGATGATGATCTGAATCTGACATGGCTGCAGAATTCAAATCACGCAGGATTCACCATGACTTGGGCAGATGCAAATACATGGGCTGAAGATCTCATAATTCATGGATATGATGACTGGCGGCTCCCTCAGTTTGCGTGTATTGATGATATATGTACTCCCGGTGAAATGGGACACCTGTACAGTGCTGAATCCATTACGTCAGAAACACCAGACCTCTTTCTGGATGTAAGGCCATCTATCTACTGGTCAGGTACGGAAAACAGCGGGGATCCTTCCATGGCTTACCGGTTCAATTTCAAAGGAGGCTCAGATGGTTTTAGTGACAAAACCCTGAAGAAATATGCATGGGCAGTTCGTGAGGGGGATACTGCGCCGCCGGTTGCGCCTGAACCCATAAGTTCGCTGCTGTTTCTTACCGGTGGAGCAACTATGGGGATACGTCGCTACTTTAAAACGTAGGGGTATTGCTTGTCCCTGCATGAGAAGAAGCCGAAACATTAGATTTGAAAACGGAATAAACTGATGTTCATCTGTAGGGGCACGCTGCAGCGTGCCCTTACATGTATAAGATGTACCATCACTGGTATGTATATTTAATAAACCAATGCTCTGCAATTGTGAGATATGTCTTCCCCCTCTTTACATCTCATGCCCTGAATAAATACAATATTCAAGGAGCCTGCTTATGCCCATATATGAATTTTACTGTGAAACATGTAACACGGTTTATAAATTTCTTTCAAAAAGGATCAATACTGATGCCGTTCCTGACTGTCCCCACTGCAGGAAAAAATTATTCCGGCAGGTTTCCCTTTTCAATACCGGTGCAGGGTCAGAACATTCTGACACTGAAAATGGCATGATGCCTGACATTGATGAAAATAAAATGGTAAAGGCCATGAATATGCTCGAACAGGAAGCAGGGAACATCAATGAAGATGATCCCCGTCAGGCAACAAACTTAATGAGAAAGCTGTCAGATGCCGCCGGAATGGAGATGTCTCCAAATATGGAGGAGGCATTGAGCCGCATTGAAGCAGGTGAAGACCCTGATAAGGTTGAGCAGGAGATGTCTGCGGTACTGGAAAATGAAGAACCGTTTGTCGTGGGAGGTACATCTAAAAAACGCGGAACAGGGAAAAAGCCCCTTGTTGATGAAAAGCTCTATGAACTAAAGTAGGGTCTGGGCCTGCCCTGCCGTCGAACGTAATAAAGTCTATCGACGTTCAACTTCGATATTTATACGCTGCTTCTGCCATTAACTATGAATCCTGTCAGGTATCGATATCTGTTTTATTCTTCTTGGATAGCTCTACAGAATTCAGAATATACCGTTCCTGAAACGCGGTCGAGACAAATGCTAATGGATGAATATACCCTTCTTCCAGAGCATCTGCTACCGTATATAAGACCACTGCCAGGTTGGGATTCTCCTGGACTACTTCATCTGCTGCAATATTAAGATTATCTGCTGTTGGATGAAAGGGCCGCGCCCAGCCTGTCAATGCCAGGATAGTCACAATAATAAGTAAAACACGCTCCATCGTTAACCATGTTATTTTCATCGCAATATCTCCTTTCATAAAGCAGGCTAAGAACTATGAATTGAGTTTGACCTCATTCTGTCCTCGCCTCTTGTACTGACAAACAACACCACTATGAAAACAACTGCTAACAACCACAATATTATTACCCCTATAAATAACATCATGACCACCCCTTTCCGGTACATAATTTCCCGTCAGTTATGCCTATGAATAATCATGCATATTCAATGCCAATAATAGATTACAAACCATTCAACCTGAAATAACAATAAATCAGGAAGTTACAGAGTTATAATTGTGACTGAATAATGAACGCGGATTCAAATGAGTGACGATATGGTAACAATCGATAATCCTGTTACTTCTTTGTAACATGAATGATTAATCTTTATGAAATTATTTTCGTGAGTTACTCCCGGCTGATTGCGGTATTTCAGAAAAGAGAGTGGTGTTAAATCTGCCCCATATGTTCATGAAGATGGAGAGATAGTCAACAGGAATTGTATTAAATGTAGCTCCTGTATAACAGCATGTCCAATGTAATCTTTTATATTTGAGGACCCGGCAAACAGGGTGGCTTGATCAGAACTATGCAAAAAAAAATAGGAGTGCTGAGTTGACCTCAACACTCCTATTGCATATCAGGCTATTAACTGCAGGTTATCCGCAGGATGAACCGCATCCGGAACTGGAGCTGCAGGATGAGGCCTCACCACCGGTAAGTACAAACCCCTGTTTCTCACCATCATCTACAAAATGAATTTCCATGCCCTTCATGGATTCTGATGTTGATTTCTCGATAAAAAACTTTGTTCCGTTTTTATCTATTACCTGGTCACCGTCAACAGGATTCTCAACTATATCAATCCCGTAAGATGGCCCGCAACAACTGCTGCCTGCAGTGAAAAATCTCAATCCCCACTCAGCTTTGCCTTCAGCAGTTAATATTTCCTTGCTTTTTTCGGCTGCTACATCTGAAACCGTTATCATTATGTACACCCTCCTTGAAATTTTATATTTTGATCATGCTTGTGTTATTAACCCTTTTATTTTAAAAAAAGTTGCTTCCAAAAAGCAAATCAGTATTCAGAAATGTAAAAGTTCAATCATATGTGAAGTAATAAGAAGAATTTTTTAAACACCTTTCTTTAATCCCCATCTTTTGAGGAATTGGAATAACATACGTAACTCTGGATGTGCCAGGATGAGAGTTACTTCACCTGCTGATACCATTCATGTTTTATCACCTACATGTTAAAATCTTACGCTGGTACATTTTTATAATATATACTGTCTGGATATATAATGAACCATGAGATCGAAAAAACAATAAGTAAAATACATGCCCTCTTCAAAGCACGCCGGTTGTCTCTTTCTGTTGCTGAATCATGCACAGGTGGTTTGATCAGTCATTATATAACGTCACTTTCAGGAGCAAGCACTTTTTTTACTGCTGGAGTTGTGTCTTATTCTGAAAATGCAAAAGAGAACATTCTCAAGGTCCCGGGTCATATCTTGCATACCTACGGAATGGTAAGCGAAGAAACAGCAAAAAAGATGTCTGAACAGATGCGCATAATTACCGGTTCAGACTATTCTGTTGCAGCCACCGGCAATCTCGGACCTGACGGGCTTGAAGGAAAAGATATCGGTCTTATTTATATTGCAGTCAGTAAAAAAGGGGACACCATCACAACGCAACTGAATCTGAAGGGCAGCAGAGAGGAAAACAAGCAGGAGGCAGCATTGTCTGCGTTGCAACTGCTCATAGATGTTGTGGGATCGCATGAGTAAACCATCAAAGAAAACAATACATGAGATTGAACATCTGGTGAAGACACTGAATCACCACTGCTATCAGTACCATGTCCTTGATTCTCCTGAGATATCGGATGCTGAATATGATGTTCTTTACAGAAAGCTGAAGCAGCTTGAGGAAGGTTCGGGTCATGTTCTTCCTGACTCACCAACACAACGCGTCGGCGCCCCGCCGTTGGAGAAGTTCAGGAAAGTCGGACATTCAGAACCCATGCTTTCCCTTGATAACGTTTTTTCACATGAAGACATCCTTGATTTTGATAAGAGACTAAAGAGGCTTCTCAAGTCTGACAGGGACATTGCATATACCGTTGAACCGAAATATGATGGTCTCGCAATTGAATTGACATATACCGGTGGTCTCCTGGAGAAGGCATCAACCAGGGGTGATGGATATGAAGGGGAAGATGTCACGATTAACATTAAGACCATCAGGGAAATTCCCCTTATGCTCACAGGCCCGCAAGTTCCTGATTCTGTTGACATCCGTGGAGAGATTTACATGGATATACATGAGTTTGAAGCCCTTAACAGGGAACGGGAACGTCAGGGAGAACCGGTATTTGCCAATCCGAGAAATGCTGCTGCCGGCGCGGTCAGACAGCTGGACTCTTCGATTACGGCTAAACGAAAACTGCATCTTGCCTGTTATGGAATCGGAGCTTCAGAAAATGCACATTTCAGGAGCCAGTGGGATTTTATTCAATGGCTTAAACACGCCCATTTGCCGGTTCCTGTAGATGTTAACCTTTCCACCGGAATAACCGGAGTGATTGATCTTGTCAAAGAGATAGAAAACAAAAGAGACCGTTTTCCCTTTGAAGCAGACGGCGCTGTAATAAAAGTCAATGATTTCGGTCTTCAGAAAGCGCTTGGCATGAAAACCCGGGAGCCCCGCTGGGCTGCTGCGTATAAGTTCCCCGCCCAACAGGGGGTGACAAAGATAAAGGACATAATTGCCAGTGTCGGCAGAACAGGTACGATAACACCTGTTGCATCGCTTGAACCGGTATCTATCGGCGGGGTCACTGTGTCACGATCAACGCTTCATAACTGGGACGAAATAGAAAGAAAGGATATCCGGATAGGAGATACCATACGTATTGAAAGGGCCGGTGATGTGATACCGCATGTCCTTGGAGTAATGAAGGAAAAGAGGACCGGTGACGAAAAACTGTTTCCTCCTCCTGTTACGTGCCCTGACTGCGGTTCAACAGTTGAAAAGGAAGAAGGCAGCGTTGCATATCGCTGTATCGGTCTGAACTGCATGGCTCAGGCGCAGGAACATATTAAACACTATGCATCAAGGTCTGCCATGAACATTGAGGGACTTGGCGAGAAAAATATTGAGCTCTTATTCTCACATGGACTGATAAACCATTTTGTTGATATATACTCATTAAAAAAAGAGGCCCTGCTTGCGCTTCCACGATTTGGGGAAAAATCAGTCCGGAACCTTGTAGATGCAATTGAGCAGAGCAAGAGAACCACTCTTTCAAAGTTCATTTACTCATTAGGCATTGCTCATGCAGGTGAATATGCAGCAAAACTGCTTGCAAGGAACTTTAAGACACTTGAAACATTATTTAATGTATCTGAAGAGCAGATTGTGTCTATCAAACAGATGGGTGAAAAGACGGCACAGTCCATATCAAGGTTCTTTCATGATGAGAGAAACCTGGAAGTGCTTAAAGAACTGAAAACCTGTGGCCTGAGAATCTCAAATCCTGATTTTGAAGGTGCTGAGAAAGGGAATCTTGCCTTTGCCGGTTTAACTTTTGTGATCACGGGCATGTTGCCTGTTCCCCGCCAGGACATGGAAGGAGTGATAGAGAGTAACGGCGGTCATGTTGCCAAATCAGTATCAGGGAAGACCAGTTACGTTGTGCTCGGCGAGTCACCGGGATCAAAACTGAAAAGAGCGCACGCCCTTGGAATAAAAACTCTTTCCTATGAAGAAGTTATGCAGATGCTCGATAAAATGTCCAGGCCCGATTGATACATACAGGATCTTCATGAATATTTTGACTTTATCTTCGTAACATAGTATCTTAAAAAAATGACAACGACCCCTATCAATTTATTCAGAAATTTCATTGCCATTGCCGTTACGGTACTATCTGTTATGTTATTCACTTTGTTTTTATCATCGTGCAGCAGGACAGACAGCCCGCAGCCTGTCAGTCAAAAGAATAATCCTGTAACATCAGCGCCGCTCATGGACCAGGGTGCCGTAAACATTTCACCGGCAGATGAACCGGGGGTAGATGAAAATGACCCCAAAGCCCTTGCTTTGTTTGGAGACAGGTATTTTGAAAGCGGCAGGTATGCCGAGGCAGTTGACGTGTACAAAAAGGTACTCGCTCTTGATCCTGAAGATATAGACACATACAATGATATGGGACTTGCGTATCAATATCTGAACCAGCCTGATAAAGCTATTGAGACACTGAAAAAAGGCGCAGCACTTATGCCGTCATATCAAAGGATCTGGATCAGTCTCGGGTTTGTTCAGGCATCAGCCGGAAATAATTCAGAGGCCAGAACAGCTTTAAGTAAGGCGGTAGAACTGGGTCCTGACACCCCTGTCGGCAAAGAATCACAAAGAATGTTGAATCAGCTTAATTAGATCACTTCCCTGGACAGCAGCTCAACCTGATATATTAAAATGGAAAATCAGTTTATTCAAACTGAATGCTGGTATGCGTATAATAAGCCGCATACTCTTCGAGAAACTCTATCAGGTCCGCAGAGGTTTTAATTCCCAGTTTATTCAACTCATCAAGTATTTCACAACTGCTCAGTGCTACCATACTATCTCCTTATCATATATTTATCAGAATTGCAATTTTCATACCATTTTAAAGATGCGGTAAACAAAACATTCTGCCTTCCTATTGCCTTGAATTTATTGACAATTATTGACAGTATATTGACTTATTGTCATCTGAAACACAGGTAGCCGGAAAGCATATGTTTCACCTGTTGCATTGTTGATTCACCGGTGGTTACAACATGATACAGTCACGTTACACAAAGTAAAAACGTTATAGCTGCGTAATCTGGGCCATCCTGTAAGATCCTGAAAACATTGTTATTTTGAGTCTGTTTCAATTACTGGAGAGTTTACTGTAGATAATTTCACGTGTCAGGCTGTCAGAGAATTCAGGATATGCTGGCTTTGTCATTCTGAGCCTGCCTGAATGACAATTCTCGGACAGCCTGGAATGTCCTGAATTGGACTATGGCTTTATCAGGGATGGTGGTATGTTTCAACCGGTGATCGTACTGCTGCCCACATTGAAAGGCTTCAGGGACTGCTGCAGCGATACGGCAAGCAACTCCTTTAACTCCGGGGCAGGCAAGGGCCTGCTGAAATAGTATCCCTGGGCTTCATCACAGGCTTTATGGCGCAGATAATCCACCTGCTGTATCGTTTCAACTCCCTCAGCGACCACTTTTAAACGCAGATGATGGACCATTGATATTATTGCGGAAACAATGGCATCGTCATCGGCTTTTTCAGTGATGTTATTTATAAACAGCTTGTCAATCTTGATAATGTCCAGAGGAAAGCGCTTCAGATAACTGAATGAAGAATACCCCGTTCCAAAGTCATCCATTGAAAGTTGAATGCCCATATTTTTCAGTTCATGTAATATGCCTATCGTGTTCGTCACATTTTTCATAAGCACACTTTCTGTAATTTCCAACTCAAGAAATCGGGGATCAAAAGAAGTTTCACTGAGTATATGTGATATGGTCGTTATGAAGTCTTCTCTCTGAATCTGTTTTCCTGATACATTGACAGAAATACTTTGCGGCATAAGGCCGGATGTATGCCATTCCTTAAACTGGGTGCAAGCCGTTTTCAGTACCCACTCGCCGATAGGGATAATAAGTCCTGTCTCTTCAGCAACAGTAATGAATTCAGCCGGCGCAACTAATCCAGAGCCGGGTTTTTCCCAGCGCACCAGTGCTTCTACAGATGAAATTTTTCCCGTATGCAGGTCAATGCGCGGCTGGTAATGCAGGAGCAACTCATCTCTTTCAAGTGCTTTCCTTAACTCGTTTTCAATCTCAAGACGCTTGTGATACACGGCATTCATGGTCTGATTGTAAAATTTAAAATTATTTTTCCCCTGTTTTTTTGCGTGATACATTGCGACATCTGCATTTCTCAATAAATCTCCGGAATCTTCGCTATCGTCGGGACAGACAGAGATGCCCATGCTGAGGGATATAAAAATTTCAAATTCTTCAAGCATAAATGGCTCGGATAATGCCTTCATCACGCGTTGTGCAACTATTACAGCATCCTGTGAATCCTGCATATCAGTCAACAGTATGGTAAACTCATCTCCTCCTACACGGGCTACGGTATTATTTTCATGAGTAGATCCCGTTTGACGGTATACCGTGTCAGTATTGCGAATGCAATCATTTAATTTCTTTGCAACCTCTTTCAGCAGAAGATCTCCTGCGTCGTGTCCAAGGGTATCATTGATACGCTTAAAATCATCAACATCGAGAAAAACCACCCCCAGTTTCATTTTGCTTCGTTTAACCTGTGCTATATGCAAATTTAACCGGTCGCGAAAGAGGTAACGGTTTGGCAGTCCCGTGAGACTATCGTGATAGGCTATATGGCTTATACTTTTTTCAGCTTTCATGCGCTGGACAATCTCCTGCTTCAATTCCCCTGTTGTCTGATTTAATTTAAGTGTAGATTTATTAAATAATCTGGCCAGAACCCCGAATTCATCTTCCCTGGATTCATCCATCATTGTGCTCATGTCCCCCATGCTGAATTTTTCAGCAACTGCCGTTAGTGCCTCCATGGGACGGGCAATATTTTTATAAATATGTACAGCAAGCAGCACCGACAATAAAATTATAGTGATAAAAACAATACACATAATCGTTAACACCTGTGCTGATTTCTTTGAGTTTGCATAAATAATATTCCAGGAATCTTTTGCAAGGACGTTGAGAACATCAATAATAGCCTCTGTTTCGGTAATAATTTTACCTGCGCGCATGAAAGATTCAATACGATCAATGTCGAGATAATAATCAAAAAAAGGGGAGATGTTTTCCTTTATAATCACCCAGTGAGGAGTAATCTTTTCATCAATAATCTGAAGGGTTTCAGGATCTGTGCTCTCCTGCAATAATGTTTCATGGATTGACTGAAAATTATCAAACCCCGTCTTTGTAATTCTGATTGACTCAGGGGTCCCCTCATTAATTACCACTTCATTGAGGCCTCGAAGCATCATTTGCAGAAAATGGGACTGTCTCTCAAAATTCCTGGCTAATGTTGTTTGACCGGTGACATGGTGGTAACTGTAAATAACTGCAAAACCTATGGATAAGAGTGTCAAAATACATAAAAAGGTAGATACGATAAATCTCTGTTTTACCGTCCTGAAACCCACTCGCACTGCTTAACGTACCTCCTTTCTTTTATACACCATGAGAGAGTATGCATACTGCATAATCAACATAACTTTTTCCAATAAAATCTTATATTTATATCGTCACAACTGGAAGTAAACTTGATAGTAATGAATTGGGAAGATAACGTTATACGTATTCTTATTATATTGACACCTGATGTTTGCTACTTTTTAAATTTAGACCTCGCATCTTGGACATTCAAATGCCGACACTTCAACTCTGATACGAGAGATTTATTATTGTGATATATTGATTGCATCTCATCAGAAAAGATATCGCAACTATTGTACAAATTGACATTTTATCCATTATTTTTGTATATAAATAGTTCTGTTTATTGAATTTAAAAAAGTGAGGTAACACCTAATGACTACTGCTAATCTTGAATTTAAGACCGAGGTAAAACAGCTTCTGGATTTAATGATCCACTCTCTCTATTCCCACAAGGAGATCTTTCTGAGGGAATTAATATCCAACGCTTCTGATGCAATCGACAGGGCACGGTATGAATCTCTGACTGATAATACGATCATGGAAGGTGAGGGAGACTGGAAAATAAAAATCATCCCTGATAAGGATGCCGGAACCTTGACGGTCAGGGACAATGGACTGGGCATGACAAAGGATGAAATAATTGAAGCGCTCGGGACGATTGCACGCTCCGGGTCAAAAGAATTTATCAAGGCCCTGCAGAGCGAAGACGCCAAAAACAATCCTGAGCTGATCGGTCAGTTTGGCGTGGGTTTCTATTCGTCTTTTATGGTAGCAGACCGGGTAACCGTCCTGTCAAGAAAGGCCGGCAGGAAAGACCAGCCCGGTGTTAAATGGGAATCATCTGCCGATGGCTTTTACACTGTTGAAGATGCAGACAAGGAAAAGAAGGGCACTGATGTCATTCTTCATTTAAAAGAAGATGAAAAGAAATACCTTGAGGAATGGGAAATCCGGAGTGTTATAAAGAAATACTCCGATTATATTGAGCATCCGGTTGCAATGGATGTAGAACGGGAAAAAGACAGTGAGCTGAAAAAGGGTGAAAAGTTAAAATTAAAGGAAGAAGAAGTCCTTAACTCAAGAAAAGCCATTTGGCTGAAAGATAAATCAGAGATAAAGGATGAAGAATATAATGAATTCTATAAACATGTTTCACATGATTTTACAGACCCGGCAAAAGTCATTCATTTCAGGGCAGAGGGGACGTCCGAATTCACTGCACTCCTGTATGTCCCCTCAAGGGTTCCTGTAGACATCTATTATAAAGAATACAAAATGGGCCCGACCCTGTATGTGAAAAGGGTCCAGATTATGGACCACTGTGAACAGCTTATCCCGAGATATCTCAGGTTTATCAAGGGAGTGGTTGATTCTTCGGACCTGCCTTTAAATGTCTCAAGAGAAATCCTGCAGTCAAACCGTCAGGTAGAGATAATAAATAATAACATCACCAAGAAAGTGCTTGATATGCTTGCGGAGATGAAAAAGAATGAATATGACAAATACGTCACATTCTACAGAGAGTTCGGCAAGGTACTCAAGGAAGGTATTCACTTTGATTTCTCCAGAAAGGAAACAATAGCTGATCTGCTGCTCTTTCAGTCTACAAACAAAACTGAAGATGCCTATACATCCCTGCAGGAATATCTTGATGCAATGAAAAAAGACCAGGAAGATATCTACTACATCACAGGATCATCATTTGATGAAGCACGGAAATCACCCTATCTGGAGGCATTTAAGGAGAAGGGGTATGAAGTCCTGATCATGCTTGATGAAGTTGATGATTTCGTTGTAGGAGGTCTTGAATATAAAGGCAAGAAATTCAAGTCGGCCATCAAGGGAGATATTTCTCTTGATAAAGGCAACGAGGAAGAAAAGAAGAAGGCAGAGAAAAAATATAAGGCCCTTCTGGAGATGATAAAGGACCGGTTGAAAGATGAAGTGAAAGATGTGAGACTATCGGGAAGACTTAAGGACACTGCCTGCTGCCTGGTGGGTGATGAGGGGGACCTTGATCCTCAGATGGAAAAACTGTTCAAGGCGATGGGACAGACTATGCCGGATACAAAACGGATTCTGGAAATAAATCCATCACATCCTATTTTTATGGCTATGAACACCATGTTTGAAAAAGAGCAGAAAAGCGTTGTCCTTGATGAATATATTACCTTACTCTATGATCAGGCGCTGTTACTTGAAGGATCAAAACCCAGGGACCCGGCGGCATTTGCCAGCGCAGTAACAAGACTTATGGTAAAGGACGCGGAAAAAAGCACTCCTTAAATGTCCTTGCAGGCATAGTTGGAGAAATTGCTTTCTCTTCCTAAACTGTTATAGGCAGTTACCGTGAAGCACCATGTGCCCGGAGACAGATGTTCAATGGTAACAGAGGTTTCATCTCCTGCATCAATTGAAAAAGTTTCAGCTTCAGCATACGCCTCCCTGTAGTAAATCATGTATCCGGAGAGATCTGTCAGGCATGTCCCATCGGCGTTAGACATAGGCGCCATCCATGACAGCGTAATAAAGTCTGCCGGTACAACTTCGTTCTGGCCCCCCCTAACCGCTTCTTCATGGTGACCTCCTGTCAGTTCTTCTGTATCTCCCGGAACGTCTTCTCCGATTGATGTACCGGTATCTCCTGCGCCCGCATTTCCATACCCATCAACATTCATTCCTCCGCCACAGCCTGACATAATGCACAAACAAAAAAAAACAGCTACCTTTTTTACCCTATTTTGTATTTTGTACGTAAGTAATAATTTCTTAATCATATCTCCTTGAAATGATCCGTATAAGGGATCATTCATGTAATCCAATATTTGGTTGTGAAATTAAGCAATTTACATGCCCCCGATTACTTATCTTTTTAACTTGCTGTAATTATGTAGTATTATGGTAGTTCAACAGGTCAAGCAGGATACAGTAAGCGCATAACCATGTATGTATTTTCCTACTCCTGAAACATATTTCCTGCCTGCCGAAGACATGCTGCAGGAGATATAGACAGACGCCATGGAACTGTTTGCCTGTGGACATGTATGTGTGAACTGCTAGAAGCAAATGGCCGGGCATTAATGATGAAGTTAAAAAATATTGGGGCGGGTTACTTCGCGTTTTTTTGCCGTGTTATTTCCTGGGCGAAGACAGCAAATGCCATGGCAACATTAAGGGAAAGCTGGGCGCCCTTCATGGGAAGTGTGATAGTAAGATCCAGATGTTTCTGAATACCATATCGTATCCCCTTGCCTTCTGTACCAAGTACGAGACACAGGGGAAAAGGCAGTGACGTTGTATTGATGTCCTGACCTTCTTTTACAACGGTCCCCACAGCCCAGTATCCGGTTTTTTTTGCCTTTATCAGGGCTGCTGACAAATTGGTGACCATTGCGACCGAAACAAAATTTTCACCTCCTGACGCAACATGCATAACCGTGTCATTCACTTCACAGGAACCATGTTCAGGAATAATCAATGCACAGCCGCCGAAACATGCGGCTGTCCTTACGATGGACCCAAGGTTATGGGGATCATTAAGTCCGTCAAGAAAAATAAGCGTCAGATTTTTTTCCTTTCCCATATGCATAAGGTCATCAAAGGGCGTGTACCTGAATGCATCAATTTCAGCCACAATCCCCTGCAAACGGTCTGCACGCTTAATTCGCAGAAGTTCTTTTTCAGCTACTGTTTTTAAGGGAATGTTATGTTCTTTTATTTTTTTAAGAATTTCAGTATGATTGAAGTTGTCCTGAATACATATCTGTCTGATGCTTCCGGGATTGAATCTCAACCGCTCAAGCAATGAGTTCTTTCCATAGAGATACATTTTTTTTCTGGCCACATGATCCTCCGGAATGAAAAATAATCATATCCACGTTAATGCAAACACGTCAGGGAAGTCAAGAATACAAAAATCACGCACACAATGTATTAATGTGCAGGATCATCTAACGGCAACGTATGGATTTCCAGAGGCCGGAGGGTGAATGGAGAAGAGTGTTTTTTAGAATTTAATGACCGATACTCTTATATGTTGGCGGTACAGACCATATTCTTTCCGTTCTGTTTGGCCTCATACAGTGCCTCGTCAGCCTCTTTAATTAATGTGATCGGCTCATCACCGTTTTCAGGAAATGATGATACACCCATGCTCACTGTTATCTTACCGGACGGCTGGCTCTCCCTGTTGCGAAAGGGGTATTCTGCGATATGCTGTCGTATTTCTTCGGCAAGATGCTCAGCTTCTTCATGTTCGGTATCAGGCAGAAGCACAACAAATTCTTCACCTCCATATCGTGCGACGAGGTCCATCTTGCGAAAACGGTTATTGAGAATCATGGCCAGGGAACGAAGCAGATTGTCTCCCTCCTGGTGTCCGTTTGTATCATTATAATGTTTGAAATTATCAACATCCATAAATATCAGGCAAAACCCCTTTTCATGACGCGGTGACCGGGCGATTTCCATTGCCAGAAATTCCTGGAAGTACCGGTGGTTATACAGGCCGGTCAATCCGTCACGAATCGCAAGGTCTCTGAGAACATTGTTTACTTCTTCCAGTTCCTGATTGCTGTGTCTGAGATCTTCGATCAACTTGGTATTTTCTCTGCTGAGCCTGATTTTTTCAGCCGCACGGCCCACCACCGAGGATATGAGGGAGAGATCATCAAATGGCTTGGAGAGATAATCATATGCTCCGGAGCGGAGTGAGTTCACTGCGGATTCAAGCGAAGTCTGCCCGGTCATAATGATTACCTCAGTATCAGAGGAAATGTCCTTGATTTTCTGTAATAACGTCAGACCATCAACACCGGGCAGGTCAATATCAATAATTGCAATATGATAACCCTGTTCACTGAAGACAGCAAGGGCCTCTTCACCACTCACTTTGGTGGTAACAGGATATCCATCCTTTGCCAATACATCTTCTATCACTTTCTGTAACGTCGTATCGCTGTCAACGACAAGAATTTTGATGCCGTCTGCCATATTCATCATCCCTGCTTTACCACAGTACCCGCCATAATTATTTTGTTTCTGCCGGCTGCCTTTGCCCTGTACAGGGCTTCATCGGCTGCATGTAACAGGTGGTCCAGATCATCTCCATCGTCAGGGTAATGAGCTACTCCCATACTTACCGAGACGATGCCGAGCGGCTGTGTCTCGCGACCCGGAAACGGATGCTGCTCTATTTTCTTTCTCAGAGTTTCTGCACAGATCATTGCATTATCGCCATGGGTCTCCGGCAATAAAATGACAAATTCCTCACCCCCGTACCGTGCTGCGATATCGGTCTTTCTTAACCGGTCATTCATGCACTCACTCAGTTTCCTGAGTACTTCGTCCCCGGCTGGATGACCATGGGTGTCATTGTACTCCTTGAAGTTATCCACATCGATAAAGATAACTGAAAACATGCAGCTGTGTCTTTTACAGCGCATTAACTCCTGGGATGCTGCTTCATGAAAATATCTATGGTTATACAGCCCGGTAAGACCGTCACGGACCGAGAGCTTATGAAGGATTGAATTAAGATGCTCCAATTCCTCTCTGTTTCTTACGAGGTTGTCCAGCAGGTCCTTTCTTTCCGCGGTGAGTCTGATTTTTTCTACTGCACGTTTGGCAACAGCAGAGATCAGCTCAATTTCTTCAAAAGGTTTCAGCAGATAATCATATGCGCCCAGGCGAAGCGCTGATATGGTGGTCTCTACTGATGCATGACTCGTTATGATGATCACTTCTGTATCTTTGCTGATTTTCTTGATTTTCTGAAGAAGTTCAATACCGGTCATGCCCGGCATCCGGATATCACTGATAACAAGCTGAAAGCGATTATTGCTAAATAATTCAATCGCTTCTTCTCCGCTTGAAGCGGTCGTTACCGCATATCCGTCATCCTCAAGCACTTCAGAAATGATCGCCACCAGACTTTCGTCGTCATCAACAACCAGAATTTTGAATCTGTCCTTATCTTGTTTCATTGTATCTTTATTTTTATCGTCTCAAAAGCATCAGATCTTTAATATTTTTATTCATGGTCCATCTCAGATTCCTGTGTTTCTCCCTGTTCATTCTGTTTATCTGCAACTGGCAAGGTTATGACAAAAGAGGTCCCTTCTCCGGGTGAACTTTCAATCTGAATCTCTCCCCCGTGGTCCCTGATAATGCCATAACTTACCGAAAGGCCAAGGCCGGTCCCCTTGCCTGCGGGTTTTGTTGTAAAAAATGGTTCAAATATTTTTGCCTTGATATCCTCTGACATGCCGGGACCGTTGTCACTGACCCGCATCTCGATCTGATCTTCATCGCTCAGTGTCGTTTCCAGCTTCACGGCCCCGGGATTTCCATCCATTGCCTGCTGCGCATTGATCATAAGGTTCATAAGTACCTGCTGGATCTGATTACCATTACCCTGAATTACGGGGATCCCTTCCTGCAGATTTTTCTCAAGTTTCACATTATTCAGATTCATCTGATGTTCAACAATGGTAATTGATTCCTCAACAACATTATTAAGATTGATTGACATATGTGCGACCTTCTCCTGCCGGGCAAATTTCAGGAGGTTTTCTATAATGGTTTTGCATCGTTTCGTTTCTTTTTCAATAGTTAGCAGATTCTTATGAAGAGGATTGTCCTTCTCGATTTTCCGTAATGACAGCTGTGCAAACCCAAGGATCCCTGCCAGAGGGTTTTTTACTTCATGGGCTATCCCTGCTCCCAGCTGCCCGAAGGCGGCCAGTTTTTCGGATTGAATAAGGGCATTCTGTGCATCCTGGAGCGCTTTCTCACGGGTATCGAGTTCAAATGCCATTTTGTTAAAAGAGTCGGCAAGTTCTCCGATTTCATCGTGTTTATTATTGCTTTTGACATTAATGTCGAACTCCCCCCTGCCTACTGTTTTCGCGGCCTTAGACAGCCGTTCAATCGGTTTTGTAAAGCGCTTTGACCACAGGAGTCCAAGAACTGCAGCAATAATAAGCATGGCAAAAGAAATAATCATCAGGTTTTCAAGTAACTCCTGTGCAGTCAGATAGGCTGCCGACTTCTGGATCTGTACACCGACAAGGATATGTCCGGGGCTTACCGATGCAAAGCCTCCCACAACCTGCCTGTCGTCCTGACTATACTCTATGGTACCGCCAAGACTGCTTTCATCAAGAAGATTCTCCATTTCAGGTATCCAGTCAACCCGGGTTCTCGGAAAAACCCTGCCGGGCTCTGAATGCACAAGCAGATTGCCCCGTGAGTCCACAATAAAGGTATCAAACACCTTTGAGCGTTCTGCAAGGCTGATGAGGTTGTCCAGTCTTATAATTGCCTCAACGAGTGTGGGATCTTTTGTATCGATGTGTTGATAAGAAATAGTCAGAGTCATGGTCAACATTGTATCCGTAAAGCTTGAGTTCTCAATAAATACCCTGTCCCGATGGATCTGTTCTTCGGGGAGTGGATTATCCTTGCGGTACCGGGTAACGTCTTCCACATCCAGACCCGCATGTTCAAGGCTTTTTGAATCATATATCGTGACAGGCTCAGCATTGTCACGATGTAGTGTAATCGCTATGAATTCCTGGAAATCTTCAAACAGCTGTGTGAGCAGCCTGGATTTCTGTTCCTGATACAGGTCCTCTTCATACATCAGTTTGACAAATACCTGAAGCCGTTCACGGTACCCTGTTAAAAGTGAATTGACTTCCTGGGACTTGTGTATGGCCAATGTTGAGGTCGTGTCATGGATATAGGCTGTTTTATCAGTGTGAAACATGTTAGCCATGGTAAAGGTAATAATACTGACGACTGAGGTAATGATAAACAGTATGGCCACCAGGATTTTAAACCTGATCGGTATATTTAATTTATTAAACATGCATTCTCCATCATACGTTCAGAATTTACTGTTTATAAGCTGCGAAAAGTATGCAATATTCCCCGCGATATCAACGGCCTCCACCACCAGCACATTCATGCCGGGTTGAAGCGGCAGCTCATACTCAAATGATCCTGTCGGAGATATCTGCACTGGCGCACCTCCCACAAAGACATTAACATCCTTTTCAGTTGAGCCATATACGGTGAACCGGTCATTATATACCATACGCGGCAATTCCCCGATGTTGAGTTCTGGAGGATCAATATCCTGTTTGACCCTTACCTCCCGGGCCTGACTGAAGATTCCTTCTCCCCTGCCTTTCAGTTCACTTACCCTCCAGTAATAGGTGCCGTGTTTCAGGGTGCCGAGAGAAAACGTATTGTTCGACAGCTGTTCATCATATACGACATCCTCAAAATCCGGGTCCCGCGCAATCATGAAACGATACCCGTCTGCATTTTTTTTGCCCTTCCAGGAAAACTGGATCGGGGGTGGAAGGTCTCTGTAATAATAAAGCTTCCCTTCGTGCGGATACGCGAGTTTTACAGGTTCCGGAAGCACAATCGGTATGGAAGGGGCCTCATTGACATCAACAGAGGTCATCTGGTTGGTCTGTAATTCCACGGTTTCTCCTTTTGCAGTGATTTTTGCCGAACCCTGCAATACAGCGAACGTTGATGATCTGTCAGCATTAACACGGATCGTAAACTCCGATGCATTGCCGGACGCTCCTCCTGTTTTAATTTTCGCTACCGCGCTCGGCGTGGTCACCTCAACATATTCAGAACCGCTGAATTTCCCCTGCAGCTCACCATCCATCACAACAACGAATGATCTTTTTTCCCCGAAGAACATGTCTTTCTCAACTTTTCTGATAATAATAAGTGACTTGTCACCCATGCGGAGTGAGCTGCCTTCATTCATCCTGATCACTGCGGTAGAACCGCCAAGGGTCTGCACAGCATCATGATCATACAATTGCATGCCCTCTTTTGCCTGTGACCACGCGATAGACCCTGCCCTCTTGCTTTTTACATTTTTATGCATGCTTATCAGGACGGCTGCGGCCTGTTCAGTATCATGTAACCCGGATGTCTCATCACCGTTCGCCAGCAACAGACTTCGGGCGCTTCCTGTTACTTGTTCAGACCCTCCTCCGAGATTCCTGATGTCTTTTATCCCTGTTCCCGACGGAAACAGGGCACTCATGACTGAAAGCACAAACCCGAAAAAGAACAGGATTACGAGCATAATAACCATGACCTCAACAGACCGTCTGCCCATTGAATTCATTATTTTTTTCAATACGTTAAAAATTCGCATACCTTTCCATTATGTTCGGCATTACAGCTGTAAAACATTACCTTTGTAACTGTCTAAATTTTATTATGTTCTCCCATTCATTGCCTAATATTTACCCTGTAATCTCAGGAACCATCCCCCTACGGAATAGTTATTGTCAGAAAATTCATTGTCAGTAAAGTCTGTAAAATTATATCCGGCTCCCAGTCTGAGGTGCTCTACCGGCTCCCACATGAGTTCTGCAAGCCATCCCTGTTTCCTGTCATCCGCTTCTTTCTGACTAAGGATGCGGTATTCCAGACCGACAACAATCGGTTTACAGACCATGACGTTAAAGCGGTTGATCACAAGCCTGGTATGCGTTGTAAGTTCAGGCCTGTCCCCTGCCTCTTCTGTCTTTCTCTTAATTGCTCCTTTCTCTACCCATTCGATTCTTTTTGTGAGATCGAAGGAAAACTCTAACGATGCAACATCCATCGATACCACTGAAGATTCAATTTCTCCCAGCGAGCGGGGCCTCCGGTCAGATAGATACGTGTATTTTGCAAGGGCGTTTAACCGGTCATGTGTAACCGGCCGATAGGCAAGGCCAATGCTTCTTTCCTCAAATTCAGCTTCTGTTATGTCCTGGTCCCTGTCACGCGACAGACTGTACCGGTATTTTCCGAGCAGCGTATAATCAGGATTAAGACGCAGCTCAAGTCTGTTAGATGTAAGGTATTGATCCTTGCTGACTCCTCCTTTGTCCCGGCGCATCTCATTTCTTGTTACCGCCCGTAACCCTTCACTATCTGTGTAGGAAAGTTCCGTAGCCAGTGTATAGCGGGATGAGTCATCATTGCCCGTATCAATACGGGAATGTTCTCCGGCTATGAGCAAATGAAATCCTTTCTCCATGTCCCAGCGTTTTTCCGCACCCAGAAGATATATATTTCGCTTATCTTTTGCTGAATGCCCCCACTGATATTCAGAGTATATCCGGCTGCTTTCATCAATCGGGGCATCTGCACCGACTACTGTGGACGTAGTTATCCCTGCCTGATCATCGCTGATGCGTTCAGAGACATATATCCGTCTTCTGCCCAGCGACAGCACGGCATCACCCTGGAGTGAATCACCCTGTGATCCCTTTGTCCCTTTTGCCTTCAGAGACAGGGCAGGATGAATATCGTAGCTCAGTGCCAGTGTTGTCTGGTCATTGGATGTACCGGTGATTGTCTGCTGATGCCCGGCCTCCATGGTAAGCTTTTGAGATACATCCATACTGAGATGCACGGCTGCCAGATTCAGCCTGTCAGATGTGTCCCCGGTACTGTTTTTTATTTCCCTTGTCTGAAATTCACCGGTCAACCTCCACCAGTCCTGAATATGTCCAAGTTGAACTGTCCCTATATCTGTCTGGCTTCCGGAGACGGTATCTGTTGCCCCTGTTTTCTCCCTGTCATACTGGGCCCGGACTCTGTTCCGCTCTGTCAATTGCAGACTTGTATGTATTCCTGTCTTCTCGGTGCCCTGTTCAAGCAGGTTGCCGTTAGAAAAGAAACCGGATTCCAGTTTTTTCATATATCCGCCAAACTTATAGCGGCCCGGTTTATCAAACCACTCACCTGCATCTATTTCTACGGCTGCCTTCCATGCCGTCCCCTTACTTGTCCCGTCGAGAGACACCTCATTATATGTCAGGCCTCCGTCACTGCTTGTAAAGGTAATAACATCTGTACCTGAACTTTTCGCATATTCACCTACGATACGGGTGTTCTTTCCAATCCGTATTTCGGTATCAACTCCCTGGAGCTCATATTTCCCGCTCTCCATTTCATCTGAAATATAGGTTCCGCCTACAGAGATATGGTCACCCACCTGTTTTCTGATACGGCCTCCATATGCTGATTTTTCAAAGGAATCCACATTCCTTTCATAATCTGCGTAAATAAAGACAGCGTTTCCGCCAAGCAGCGACAGATCAATAAGAGAGTCGTCCTCTACAACGCTTGATATCGGCCGGGTAAAGAGAATCCTCCCTTCACTGTATTTCACCGTATAGTCATCGTTCTGCTGCTGCGGTATGCGTGCAAGAATAGTCCCGGTATTTTTATCGCGGACGACAATTGTTATCTGCTCACTCCCCTCGATCACGTCTTTATGACTGAGATAATACAGGGACCCGCCTGTTGCGCGAAGTTCATCATGAACATGCTGCTGATGTACTTCGGCACCGAATGCGGATGCTTCTATGTCCGGCTGTCCATATTGTGTTTTTTCTGCAGACTCGTAGGAAAAAGACGCCCCGTACAGTGTCCTCTGGTATGTCGCGAGTTCAGTACCCGTCAGGTTTACAGGATAGTTACCAACAAGGAATGTGAATTCATCACTTTCGATCGCGAGATAAAATTTACCCTGACTCTCTGTATCGTATACCACCGTGCTGGCGTCCCCGTACACGGGATAGACCTTATCCGGATCGATATTTGTCAGCAGCCGGTCGTGTTCAACTGCATCAAGGTCCTTGAACAATTCATCAAATTCATGTGTACCCGTGTCAAAGGCAGATGTGATAAGATATTTGCCTGCAATGGTGCCTTTCAGGTAGTAGGAAATCCTGCCTTCAATCACGGAATCTTTACCGCCGAATTCCGTAGCTTCAACGTTACCCTTGCTGTTCAGCCTTGTGTATTTTCCGTCAGCGAACGCAAGCAGGAATAATCGGGTCTGATTTGTTTCCACCTCCCGCTGAATCGTCCCGGTAAAACCGTTCGGGTCTGTTGCCTGGACAACAATGCTGTTCTTTCCATCGGTCAGTTCCACCGGTTCGGTAAAGCTTCCGTCCGGCATGACCGCTACCTGCCTCCCGTTTACGTGGATCTGGTTTGCAGGGTCTGTTTTCCCCTTTACCTTAAAGACATCGCTTCTTATCCTTATTTTTTCCGGCGGAAAATCAACCGTAAGAACAGGGATTGGTTCGACAATCACAACAGGCCCGCCCTGTTCAGTACGGTCTGACACCGCGATATTCAGATTGACAATACGTGTACACCCTTCAGGGTTCCGGATAATAGTCCCATAAGGATTATTCCCCCTCCGGAGCTCCAGATGTGCACTGAACATTCCATCACCTGAAACAGGGACTGCCTGCCCGTCTATTTCAACGTTATTCCCCGCTTCAGTCCGACCCGTCAGTGTATAATCAATGAGAGACTCTTCCGGGTCTGAGTTATCCGCTACAAGATATCCTCTTCCATGTTCCCCGTACGCAAGTATTTTCGTGCCGCTTGGTTCAATAATATCAAAGCTCGGGACCATCAACTCGCTGACAATGGTACGACCACGCGTGTCCTGAAGCTCGATATTTAATGTTCCGCTATCATCCGGACTGGTTTCTGTCATATATCGACCGTAACGGTCCACGTCCACATCAAAACCGTTTATCCTGACAACAGGACGTGTCCGGTACTGGTCATGGAGCCTGGCCCTGTCTATCTCAACTACCTCTCCTTTTATTTCAACCCTGCGGTTTAACTCCCTGCCCTGGGAGTTGTCGTTGGTCGCAACCGGTACGGACTCACCAAAGCCCCTCATGATAAACCTCTCAGCCGGTATACCCTCCACTTTAACGAGGTAGCTCATTGCTGTCTTTGCCCGTTCCTCTGACAGTGTACGGTTAAATTCTGTTGTTCCGCTTGAATCAGTATGCCCTTCGATAATTACCTTTTCATGCGGGTATTTTTTCAGGACAGATGCGGTTTCTTTCAGCACGCGGGAAGCATCGCGGCTGAGTTTATGGGAGCCTTTTTCAAAAGCGCTCCCGGTGAGGTTCAATGCAATTGCTGAATTCTGGTTGACCCCGAAAATCCTCTGGGCACTCTTTGTTGTTGTACCATCCTTATAGTGAACTTCTATCTGATACAGATATATCTCACCTCCCTGAATGAGTTCATTCCGGTCGGTCAATCCATTCCAGCGTATAATGTCGGGAGGTCCAGCCTCAGCGCTTATTGTTTTTATCAGTGCCCCACTGGCATCCGTGATAAACATTTTCCATTCCGTCACTTCTTTCGGATTATCAATTCTTACATGAAATTCAACCGCTTTATCCAGCTGCTCGCCCTTGACCTCAACTACCTCTGCAAGACCCTCAACAACCATCGTTACATCATTGGACGGCAGGGCGGCCATATCACCGTTGATCAACATCGTTAACATATGTGCGCTCCCCATAATGCGTATGGGTTTTTTATCTTCTTCGCTGATCATTGAGAGACCGAATTGTCCCGGACGGCCAATTGATTCGGTTTCGTAATCAACAGCGACACCAAAATTCGCTTTTGCCAGAAGGCCCGGGGTTACGGAAACTACCCGCGCCTCATCAGATGTTGTTTTTGCAATAAACGGGATGCTCTGTACATTAATCTTCACCAGCCGGTGCCCCGGTCGAACAAGCGGGAAATGGTATCGGCCATATTCATCGGTCAATGCGTATGTACCGTCATCAAGCACGACCATGACATCTCCTACCCCCGGCTCGTCCCGGTCCTGCCATCCGTCCTGATTTTTGTCATGATAGACTTTGCCGATAACTGTGCCGAGATCAAAAATCGGATCAAGGGTTACGGCAACGGTTACTTCATCCTCATTTGAGACATAGCAGATATCACATACATCTTTTGCAAAAGCTGTATTGATATAATCTCCCGGTGTTGCTCCGGATCCGATAACAAGCTGATAACTTAATGTCATATACCCTGTTTCTCCGGGATCGGCCTCACCGTTCCCATTCGTATCAACGAGCGCCGGCACCGTGCCGATATCGAAGATGATCGGGCGATGACCTGTTGGATCAACCGCTGTTGCTCCGTTGAATCGCGTACTGCCCTCAAGATACTTGAAGTTCTGTGGTATCCGGTCAAACACCTTAATCAGCTCAACATCCCGGGTGACCATGTTCCTGATCTCAAGCTGATACGTCACCACATCTCCTATCTGGGCCTCCTGCTTATTTGCGGATTTGGTCAGCTTTAGTACAAGGCCGTTGGTAAAATACACTACGGGCTGCATCGGGAGGGTTAAACTGTCACTGGTTATGGTGGAAGAAACTGTTGATACCCCCACTTTATTTGAACTGATCGTACCAGCTGCCACACCATTACTGTCAGTAGATGATACAGGCTGAGTCAATGTATCAAGGAGACCCCTGTCTGAAGAGAGCATAATATCTCTTCCCGGTATCGGCAGATTATTTATGTCACGGAGTGTTGTCGTGACCGAACTTGTTGCAGTTCCGTCAGCAATGACAATCTGCGGATTTGCCGTGACTGTTGTGTTGGTTACGTCTATATCAGCAATCACCTGCATGGTAATGCTGTTGTTGTCTCCTGTGTCGCCGTCAGCGTTTCCGGCAACCGTGCCAAGAGACAGGGATCCGGTTGTGGTGTCCTCCACTGTTGCAGTAAAGTCTGAGTTGTTAGCTGTTGTAGGTGCATCCTCTGTAAATGTGACCCGTATATTCGTACCTGAAATGACAACCTTGCTGCCAAGCTTTATTGTCATGTCCTGCCCCGCTACTGAAGCGCAATACTCACCTGCTGCCGGAGACGGACAATTGGGTGTTTGAGCTGATCCTCCTACCGCGACACTGTTGATCGTGTGGTTATTGAATCCTGCAGGCGCGGTAATTGTGACCTGGTCGACCCCTGTATCACCGGCATTGATCGTCGGGAGTATATCGTACGTGCAGGTATTGCCGGTACTGTAAGCAGTTACAATATTCGGTGAAATTTCGGACACTGCAGAGGTAGCAGCATTGCCCGTGACGTTGAGTGTTACTGAAGCGTTAGTCGTTTCAAGTAGTGTGCCATTGCTTGTACCGGTTGCACTGTTCAGTATGGGTACGGCATGAGACTCCATACCAAAGGGCATCGAAATCAGGAACAGCATCAGCAGCAACCACATGGGCCGCCACATCCTGAATGTCCTATGTATCATAGTGAACATCATGCTATTTCACCGTAACCCTGAACCGGATAGCCTGCAGCACATTACCCGGAATGTTTAAGGTCTGATTTACCTGTCCTGTTTCAGCCCCGACTGTCATCTTGTCCAGTCCCGCTGGGCCTCCGCTGTCTGTTATCGATGCACTGTCATCAGGAAGACCCACAACATCAGTAAGGGGCGTCCATACGCCTGCCCAGATTGCGGCGTCACCGGAGCCGCTCGGTACAGCCGTGATTTCCATGCTGTTCGGGATGTAGGTAAATTCAGATTCGTTGAGAAGATCGTTGAGGCGAATATCCGAGGCCTGATGGCCTGTTACATTATCTATATAAAGGACAAAGTAAATCTGTTGTCCGGGTGTTACATTGGAGCCGCCGGGCAAGACCACGCCTGTGAGGTCCCTGGCCTGCTTGTTCAGCGCCAGCTGGACGCTGTTTACCGTGACCGGTCCTGAGGGCACAAGGGACAATCCTCCCCCGCCCGGGTCAATGGCCTCGTTTGTGGCAGCAAAGGCTGCACATGACCATCCCAGTACCAGTGCCAGTATCAGTACCGCACTGGTCAGGCAGTTCAAGGTCAAACCGCTTCTATGTCGTAACCAACGACTTAACACATTGTTACTCCAGCCGATTTACACGATGAGCCGGTGGTATCACACCTCAGGCGTTAAATTATGCTCTTCAATCGGGACAGCACCCAACACGATATAAACACAGAACACGCACGTGTCGCATGCGCTTATCCCTCTCTTGTCAGAGACAATCTTTTCTTTTTCGCATAAACCGGTCCGCTCTCTGAGCGCTCTCAGTTATGTATATGAAGGTATCGAAACAGATACTTCCCGGTGCTGATCTGAATTCACATAACCATCCTGTAATACCGCACAATATGGTTCATCAATACGTTCTCATACCGAACATAAGCACTCATCAAATGATTAAACGCTCTAGTTCTTTGTAACCGGTATAAGCACTCCAAATGTCTCATGTGCAGGTATATTCAGTGTCTGGTTCACCTGACCAGTCACGGCACCAACTGTCACATAGTCGAGATTGGCCTGATCACCACCGTCTGTAATGGAGACATAATCCCAAGCATCATCAACATCAACTGCATCGCTCTGCACTTGTGCTCCGGTCTTGGCATCGGTATAAATGTCAGCAGCCGTAGCAGTGTCAGCTTCGAGGTCAGCAATTGGGGTTGTAGTGATTAAGTTTCCGCCGGCATAGGTAAATCCGGTCGCCAGTATGTCATCAATATCATCAATAAACTGGATATCACTCATCTGCACATCAGAAAAATTTCTTACATAAATAAGAAACTCAACTGCGGTGCCTTTGGCTACGGTTATAGATGATCCTACTCCTCCGCAATCGTCCCCGTTTGCCGCTACAGCTGACGAACTAGCTACACAGACACCAGCTACATAGACCTGTTTTACAAGCGTCGGGTCAGTTCCCAAAACCGATATGGTGACATCTCCTGAAGCGGTCAGTGTTATAGAACCGCCACCGTCACTCGCACTGTTTGTTGCTGCCATTGCAGAGCCTGTCATCGCACATATCGCGAAAAGCGCCACTATGACAATGAATATGGATTTGATTTTACTGAACATCTTATCCTCCTTTGTGGTCTCATTGGACCTTTTGGTTGTTAACCGGCTCATGCCGGTATGGTTAATTTTGTTTACTGCTTTTAAACTCTTCTTCACTTTCTTTTCTCCTCTCTTAAATTGTTTTTAATGTGCGGAATGCCCTCATACGGAGAACAGCCTTCCGCCGAAGCACGGTATGGAAACCATACACATCACTTCATAAGTGTTTCAAAACCGGCTATTCTGAACATCACCTCCCTTTCTCGATCCTTCGTTGCTGTTATGTGACACATGCCGGGATTCTTAAGTAGCGTTAATAACAATGGCGATATCACGATATACTTTCCTGTTCTGATCCGTCATTCTCCCCTGCGATCATCGCTGTGTTGTTTGTTAATTCACAATAAAAAGGCTCTGTAACATCATCCGTATCCGGTGTGCCTTCCTCCGATACCATTCCTTTCTGTTCCTGGAGAATGGTGATGAACTCTTCCACTACGCATGGATCAAACTGGGTTCCGGCAAAGTCCTTCAGTTCCTGAATTGCCCTGTCTGTTCCCAGTGACTGTCTGTAGGGACGGTCTGATGTCATGGCATCAAAAGCATCGAGCACAGAGACGATACGGGATTCAATGGGGATGTCACTCCCGGACAATCCCATTGGATACCCTTTTCCGTCATACTGCTCATGGTGAGCGTAGATCAGGGGGGCTACATCTGACAGGAAGCTGATCTTTTTTATAAGCTCGGCCCCGATTTTTGGATGCTGCTTCATAACATCGTATTCCTCATCAGTCAGCTTTCCGGGCTTTAATAGGACGTGTTCAGGAATACCGATCTTCCCTATGTCATGAAGTACAGCAAGGTACCGCAGGCTCTCTTTCTTTTCTTCATTCAGACCCAGGCGACCTGCAATCTTCATGGCATAACGGAGCATACGGTCGCTGTGGTTACGTGTAACAGAGTCTTTTGCCTCGAGGGCTTCAGCAAGTGCGGTTATTGCCTCAAAATGTGTGTTTCTGAGGTCTTCCATGATCTGAACATTCATTATTGCAACAGCGGCCTGGCTAGCCAGGTTTGATACAAAATCCAGGTCTTCATCGGTAAACACGCCGCCGGTCCGTTTATCATTGACATTTATCACGCCAAAGGTTTTTTGCTGATAGGTAATGGGAACACTGAGGAGAATGGGGGCGGATATGAACGAACTGGTATTATATGCCTCAGCGTTATTCAATTTGGCAATCCTCGGATCGTTTTCTATGTCCTTAACAAGCATTGACTGCCCATCCTGGACCACATGACCCGCGATCCCTTCTCCCATATTGATACGGACCGATCTTACCAGCTGCTCATCAAGCCCTACGGCGGCCTCTATCCTGAGTTCACGGGTTTCCTTATCAAGAAGCATCAGGGAAACCCTGTCGGCATCCAGCTCATGAGACACTATCTCAACAAATGACTTGAGCAGGTCATCGAGTTCAAAAAATGAGTGCAGGGCCCTGCTTGTATTGTTCAGGGATGAAAGACGCTGAATTGATGCCGTAAGCTTCTCATTGTTGGATTTAAGCTCCCCATACAATTTTTCGTTCTCGTCCTGCAGCCGGCGTTTTGTCATGGACCTTCTGACAACGTGCGATATGATATCGAGGTCATCAAAGGGCTTGATCAGGTAATCCTGGGCTCCAAGCCTGATCGCTTCGACCACAGATTCAGCTGATGCATGGCTTGTAATGATGATTACATCTGTCTTTGGGAACGTTGTTTTGATTTCCTGAAGGACCTCAATGCCATTGAGTCCGGGCATCCTGATATCGAGCAGTGCAAGATGATGATGCTGTCTTTGCAGCTCCAGAAGGGCATCATCACCTCTCAGTACGGTGGTAACGTCATAACCCTCCTCGCTGAGCAACACATTCAACACCTCACTGATCGACTCATTGTCATCAGCTATCAATATTCTGTATGCTTCATTCATTACTCCTCCTGTGCTGATTTTATTTCGTACATATTATGTATTCCTATATATGGCATTATATGGACAAAGGGACAGACGTAACCATGCCTTTGGCCGCTAATGTATGTGCTGCATTTTTTTAAGTCATCATTCTGTATGAAAACGCACTCCTCCCTTACATAAATACACCTCAGTTTCATATCGTCAAAATATCTGTAAATCTTTATTTTTTTTATATATTCTTTGTCTGCACTTTTCATCAGCACCATAAAAAAAACCCACCCCGAAAGGGTGGGTTTAATCTGCCTGTCTGCCACTTCGACAGCCCCTCTATCCTTTTATTTCCGGACAGGTGGCTTTGCGAGACCCGGTTTCCCGGATGTTGCCCTTTCGGCGGCCAAAATCTATATATTTTTCAGTTTAATTGAAGCAATAAATATGCCAACATACTCCTTTACATTGTTTCATGTAACTATCTGTAAAATAATACATTTTTAATATCAAGAAAATCAATGAAATATCTTTTAATTAAGAACTGTTATTTTCTGAGGAATATTTCTGAAATGTGTGAAATCCCTCAATGATTAGACGGGAATCTTGATACATGCTCATGGACAATCGTCATGTAGGGGCAATTCATGTCGGAGCGACCCTCCGCGGAGACCCGCTTCGGGAATTGCCCCTACATTTTTATCGATTGTGGAATTCCTTCAGTACGTCAATTGAGAAAAAAAGCAATACGACGCAGCCGGACGTAATGATTGGAGATTGACTGATTACTTCACCTTCACTTCAAACCGCAGTGCAAATGTTTCATGGGCGCCGATGCTCAGGCTGGCATTTGCCTGACCAACCACAGCTCCTATTGTTATTTTGTCAATATCTGTTCCGAGATCTGCCGTGTCCTGAGCTGAGGCTACATCAGCATCCACCGAATCGAGAAGGTCCGTTCCCGTTCCTGAAGCGGTGGCATCGAATATCTGCTCGTCTGTTGCGGTGTCGGAAGGTGGTGCAACGGCGTCAGTACGTACCAGGCTTCCTGCCACATACTCAAATCCTGCCTCATCAAGGTCATCGTTGATCCTCAGGTCAATGACATCACTGGAATTTATGTTTTTTACATAAATCAGAAAGACCAGGGTTGCCCCGACAGGTGCCGTAGGGTTTCCCAGGGGCGCAGTGCCCTCATCTTCCCATACCTGTTTGACAATTGTCAGTCCATAAAACCAGTCAACATTGTGCCCGCTGTTAATCGTATTGAGCGGATTGACCGGTTTTTTCCCTGCGTCTGAACCGGATGCATCAGAGTCGATGACATCAACATAATCGATTACTTTTACAGCCGTAGCCGAGAGTACCAGTTCCCAGTAGTTACCCGGACTGTTGGATACAAGGTTGATTCTGTCGTCATCATCAAGGCCGTCAAGAGTCAGGGTCCCGTTGATTGTCTGGGTGGCAGTATTGTCAAACGTAAGAGTTACATCAGCTGCATTGTCAGTGCTTTCGGTCTTGGTTAAATTATTAAAAGTTGTCGAACCGCTTATCGTCTGGTTACCACCATCAAACTCAACAGTA